>CALDGT010000950.1 GCA_937942935.1 uncultured Chloroflexota bacterium
GAGACCAGAGGATGCCCGCCTTATAATTTGTATTCTGGGTGGATAACCGCATCCACCACAAATAGAGCCACACACTGGTTGCGCCTAACAAATTATACAGGGCATAATTTCGGGCTTCTTGAGCATGAAAAATATCGGCATCATTGAGCGCGAAGAATAGCATGGCGGTAAGTGGTATAAAGACGAAGCCAGTGCCTAATTTTTTGGCAATTTCGCGTCCTAATGGATACATCACCGCAACAGTTAATGTGCTGATGAAAACAGATAAACTCCGTAGCGCAAATTCGCTATCACCAACAAGTGTCATCCATCCGCGTATGAGCAGATAAAAGAAGGGTGGATGGGTATCGGCGGCGATACGCGGGAACATATCGGGTTGAATGACGATATTCCACGCGAAGGCTTCATCAAACCAAAAACTTTGCGCCGATAGATGATAAATCCGCAGGAAAAATGCGAGTAAAAGGATAGGAATTAAAAACAAAAAGATTGGCTTATTTTGCAATTTCATAATGTCAATTCATCTAAGACCAGTATCTGAATAGCAGATATGCGCTTAAGCCCAATGTCATTAGTCAGAAAAGCATCGCATTTGGATTCAATAGCAGTTGCTATATGAAGAGCATCTGGTGTTTTTAGATTATAGATGGCTCGTAATTGTGCCGCAGTTTCGGCAATCATTTGTGAAATGGGTAAAACATAGAATTCACGACTATATAAAAGAATACTGCGATATTCTTTTATTAAATTTATGTCCCCAGATTTAATAGGCATCGGTAAAATCTCGGTTAATGTCATAACCGAACAAGTTACTTGTACTGAGTTTCTTTGAATCAATTCAATAATTTCATCCATTTTAGCAATCTATTTAGGATGTTCTTCAACATAGTAAATAAGAAGGGCTGTGTCCATATATAAATATTGAATGCTTTTGAAAGCATTTTTGATATTCATGGACGGTTGTCCCATTCACTGCGAATTTGATTGATGTATTCTTGTGCATCAATTCCCTGCCAAATTTCTTTGCCTAATCCCCGTAATTCGGTAATGCTCCGCTTTGCCAGTGGAGCATCATCTAGCGAGTCTATCAATAATTTGACAAGTTCCTTGCGTTCATCACGGCTTAATTTTTGGGCTTGTGCTAATACATCTATCAGACTCATGTCATATTCCTTTAGCGCAATTGATTGCGAATGTTATCTAATTTTGCGCGGGCAGATTGGATAGATGTTTGCAAAAATAGCAGATAATTGGTCGCAGTTGCCGCCCTTGCCTCATCGGTGAGGGCATTATTCGCGCACGCATCGCGGAAATCTGCCCAGCCTGTGGTCGGCACTTGACCGGGTGTACCACGTAAAAAGTCTAAAATGACATTGATGTCTTGGACAGCCAACCGCAATTCGCTGACGATTGCTACATCTTCGCGCTCCAAAATCGCTTCATTTAGCGCATAATTTTCTGGAATAATTGGGTCTGGTTCAAAACAGCCTGTGCGGTCTGTCCAGAAACGATAGAGTCGTTCATAAGCACCTCTACCACTGGCTTCAATATCATCCAAAATAGTGGTGAGCGCAATCACATCTGCACGCAATAATTCTGGGTCTACTGTCGGGGTGGGGGTGATAGTTGGCGATGGTGTGATGGTCGGCGTCTCTGATAAGGTCGGTGTGGGTGTGATAGATGGCGTAGGTGTTGGACCCGTTGGTGTTGCGGTTGGTGTAGGAATAGGCGCTCCGCCACCACCACTACTCATGGTTAATAAATTGACGATGACCAACCCCATAAAGACTAAGACCAACCCAATCCGAACACGACTAAGGAGCGATGCCGATATTTTCTTGCGTTCACCAAAGGCATTTTCGAGGGTCA
>CALDGT010000951.1 GCA_937942935.1 uncultured Chloroflexota bacterium
GAGGTTGCTACAAATGCAATCGGCAATGTGATGAACATCGGGTTATCATCGCCTTCTGTCAGCTCTGCCAAAACAACACCTTCAGCAAGCGGGACATCGGGGTAATCACCCTTTAATGCGTGTTGCGCTTCGGATAGAACACCTTGAATTTTACGAACACTCATGTACCATCTCCCAAAAGAACAAATGTACTAATTACAATTATATAGGATTTATTTATCAGATTACAATAAATATAATGTTACAAAATATAGACAATTACGTGTTACATTACTGTAGGTTATGGGAGTTGCTTTAGCAGGTCGTGGAACTCAGCTCGTATCTCTGGATGTGTGTCATCTGTACATCCCAATTCAATCGCTTTCCGCGCATCCTCATACCGCCCACATCGCCAAGCGAGAGTCGCCGCACTCCGATATAGTACAGACCGTGACGGCTCGGTAACAGATAACCCCGCCGATTCCAGCTCTAATTCGTATGCACGGCTATTGAGTTCGATTGCCAAATCAGGGTATCCCATGCGCCTCATCTTATCGGCTTCGTCCACCAAGCGCATTGCTTTATGATGCAATGCGTGCATTTTCGATTCAGGTTTAACTTGCTCCATCTGCTAACACTCCTAGTAATAATCGGATAAATTCTGTGACCATCAGAGGGGTCATGATGGGGTCGAGATATTCCTTGCGTGCATCATCCATCATCGTGCGTAGCTCGTTGGTGACGGTTTCTTGGCTATCCCGCATCACATGGCGGATGTTGCACTTATCATGCGGGTGATACGGTGGAATCATCCCCGTTTCGTAGGCATAAGGCGGTTTCACCCTATTCCCCCCCATATCAATCGTGGCGTGTTGCGGGCAGATTTTACACTGTGGGTCGCCATTGTAACTCCGCGCCACATCAAACCCACTGGTATACGGGTTCAAATACCCCGATATGAACGATGCCTGATTCACCGCCCGCGTGATTTCCGTCCGTGCGAGTCGCATGGCATCATAACTGGCATCCCGTCCGTATGGCTTATCCGTCCTCAGTGGCGCTCTGCTCGGTAGAAGGAATTGCTCAAGCCTGTTAGCCAGATTTTCCGCACTATTCCCCGTCCGTATCGCATCGGCAATCAGCGCATCCACTTTCATGCGCGTTCTCAGACTCGCTTCCCATATACGGTCACTCAGGCGATACCCACGCTCATCCTGCCAACGGTGCATCGGGACCCAGCGCCGTGTCGGGTCAAGTTCCGCCATCGGATTAGGTCGGAATATCCGCAGTTTGCCGATAATATCAGGGTCAAGCGGTGGCACATCTTCTACTTCAGACAGCAGATTCCCACTATCCAGCAACCGCTTATTCATGCCGATACGCACACGCCGTTCATCCGCTTGGGTGAGTTCCGTGATTTTTAACGGTCTCGGATTACGAGTGAGCCATTCGCGCACATCTTGGGGGATGTGTTTCACCATCCAGCGATGATGCACCATCACCGATTCTTTGACAGCGAACACATA
>CALDGT010000952.1 GCA_937942935.1 uncultured Chloroflexota bacterium
CTGTCGCTGGATATTATGGCTTGCCAATTTATAAATGGACAACCACCCAATGCGACACCCAAGTGACACAATCGCGTATGGTGCGCCAGTTGGGACGGATGATTATCATCACTGAGTTGGTATATGCCGAAGGTGGTGAGGTTGAAGCCGAATCGTGGTTAGATGATTTGAGCGCCAATTATTACGATGCGCTGTTTGGGACAGTTTTCCGCCCAGAAGCCAATCAATAAAATGAGTGTATGAGGGTGCAATATCGCACCCTCATTTTATTTAGTCGTTAGTGATGAGTGTGCCAGTTTCTAAATTTTCGGTGAGGACAGATAACAACCGATTGGGGACTTGCCCATTCATAATCCGAATAGATAAGTGTGGGCGTATTTTGACCAATTCCACCATATCGCGCACTTTAGCAAACATACCACCCGTGACATCTGTGCCATACGACCCGCCTAGTGCCGATTGATATTGTGCTAATGTATTGGGTGTGATGCGTGAAATCACGTTGCCGTCACCGTCTAAAACCCCTTCAACCTCACCGAGCAACAAAACACGATTGACGGGCAAATTTTTGGCTAGATAAGTCATAATTGTCTCGGTAGAAATAATGGTCCCACCGCGCACATCATCTAGTGACACATCCCCATAAACCAACGGGATAAGCCCATTTTTGAGTGCTACTTCTAGTGGTTGTAGTGCCATTTGTACCAATTCTCCATCATGACATAACGCAGATGCAGATGGTTGTAATTTGAGAATTGGCAAGCCTGCATCAATCAATTTTTCCATCACCAAATTGTTGAGCATCCCCGCAACCCGCGCAACGTCGGCATATCCGAGCCAATTTTCTGGGGTGGATACGCCTTTCATTGTGCCATGCCGATGGGCGGCAAAATGCCCAAATGACCCGCTACCATGCCCAATAATGAGCGATTTAGGGGCGATTTTTTGGGCTTGAGCGATTTCATGTGCCAAATGAGTCATAATATCGGCATTAAAGCTATTTTCGACCCGTTTATCGGTGATGAGTGAGCCACCAAGTTTGATGAGTGTGTGCATAAATGAGTCCTATTGAACGGTGGTGATGAAGGCATTTCGCGCTCCTGCGCTCAGTAATGCCTCATAAACAGATTGTGCTTGATTAGGATGAACAAGGGCTATCATATTGCCACCACGCCCACCACCAGAGAGTTTTGCGCCTAATGCCCCTGCACGCATAGCGACATCAATCAATTTTTCTAATGAATCGGCAGAGACGGTCAATTGGCACAATAATTCATGATTGCGGGTCATAAGTGGTGCTAAATCATGTGGATTGCCACTTTCGATAATCCCTCGCGCGTGCATCGAAATGTCGCCAATTTCATCTAAAATTGGCATGATTTTAGCTGGATTGGCATCATATAACTTGCGGACATCGCCAACTGCCACTCGTGTAATACCTGCCTCACCCGTATCACCTATCACGAGGGTGAAAGGTGTCCCGATGGTGAGCGATTGCAGGGGCATCCCCTTAATAAAATACACGGGTCGCTCATAGACAATCACAGTATTATCTATCCCGCTAGGCGTGCCGTGATACAATTTTTCAATTTCAAAGATGAGTTGATTGAGGTGGTCATCATCTAAATTTTTGCCAATTGCGCCAGCAACCCCGCGTGCGAGCGCGGTAGATACCGCCGCACCACTTCCCAAACCACTCGCCATCGGGATTTGTGAAGTTAGCTTGATGGTTGCATCTGGCGGGGTGGCATTTAGGGTTTTTAGGACTTGTTGTGCAGTATAGATGAGGGCGTTATCTACCAAATCAGATTCGATAGTGACGGGCAACACTTGTGCTAAGTCGAGTGCCTCGATATGAAATCCCCTGCCAACGGCTTCTGGATGAATGGTTGCAGAAGCCCGTAATGCTGATACAGGCACAGCGATGGCAGGTTTGCCATAAACGGCGGCATGTTCACCGAATAAAATCACTTTGGCGGGGGCGCTATAATGGGTCATAAGTTTGGCAACACATAAATGATGAGAATATTGGCGATGGCGAATAACACAATATCAATTTGCAAAGCACGGTCTTTGAGCAACACCTCATCAGGTGCAGAGCCTTCGCCACGCACATGAATGAGATATAAATAACGGAATAAACCATATAGCACAAATGGCACGGTCATGAGGGTTAAATTCGACCCCAATTTTGTTTGTGCTTCGATGGTATAGAGCAAATAGGTGATGAATGTGCTGGTTGTCACCACGCGGAGCATATCATCAATGAGGGGCAGGTTATATTCTTCGTAAATGGGGCGGGCATTGACCGCATTTTCGCCTAGTGTGATTAACTCTTGGCGACGTTTGCCAACAGCGAGGAACAATGCTAATAATCCTGTAACAGCATATAACCAAGGCGAAAAATTTTGCACATTGATGACGACCACACCCGCAATCACTCGCAAAATAAATCCACCTGTGACGACCAACACATCTACAATGGCGACATGCTTGAGCCAGAATGAGTAGGCAATTTGCACACCCAAATAAATCGCAAGGATGAGCGCCAATGGTTGGCTAAATGAGAATGCGCTGATTAAGGTGAAGATTGGAAAAACAATCGCCGCCCCAATTGCGAGGGGAATGGGTAACTTGCCCGATGGCAGTGGGCGATTTTTCTTTTTGGGATGTTGGCGGTCATTTTCGAGGTCTACTAAGTCATTGATGATATAAACGGTACTTGCCATGAGGCAAAATAACGCAAAAGCGCCGAATACCCGCAAAAATGGTTCTACCTGAAACAATTTGCCATCAAATACAATGGCAGGAAAGACAAAAAGCAAATTTTTTGTCCATTGCTTGGGACGCATTGTCCGCAATAATCCGAGTAATGCTTGCATTGAATCTCCGTAATTTTGACGGTTAAGCGTGCTTGATTATAGGCATTATTGTCACAGTCTACAATGCTAACCTATCTCGCTAAATTGGGGTAAATCGGTTAAGATGAACATCATTTGTTGTGATAGTTACCTTACCCCTATCAGTTGGGGACATGGTTAGGAGAAATTTTTCGTGAGACAAGCAACTGCCCGCGCCTGTTCTAATATTGCCTTCATCAAATATTGGGGAAATCAAGATGAAGCACTTAAAATCCCGATGAACTCATCCATTAGCATGAATTTAGATGGCATTTATACCGAAACAACCGTAAGATTGGACGACACACTCACGTCTGATGAATTAGTCCTCAATGGAGAAATTACCACAGGTCAAGCACTCACTCGTGTTGCGGAACATCTCTCAGTTATCCGAAATCGTCTCAATCTTAAATCATTTGCATTTGTTCAGTCGGTGAATAATTTCCCAATGGGTGCTGGTATCGCTTCATCTGCCTCTTCATTTGCGGCGCTCACGGTTGCGGCGGTCAAAGCCACAGGTGAAGATATGCCCGAGCATGAATTGACCAGTATTGCGCGATTGGGGTCTGGGTCTGCTTCGCGGTCTGTCCCAAGCGGGTTTGTGATTTGGCATCAAGGCAATAGCCATGAGACATCATATGCAGAATCGTTTGCTACGCCCGATTATTGGGATTTAGTAGATGTGATAGCCATTATTAGTGGTGAACATAAGGCGGTGGGTTCACGGCAAGGGCATACATCTGCCAACACGAGCGATTTGCAACATGCGCGGGTGAATGGGGCAGGGGAACGCTTACGAATTTGCCAAAATGCCATTTTATCGCGTGATTTTGCGACATTCGCCGATGTGGTCGAATATGATAGCAATTTGATGCACGCGGTGATGATGACTAGTCGCCCACCTTTATTTTATTGGTTGCCCACAACCTTAACGGTGATGGATGTTGTACGCCATTGGCGGACGAATGGTGTAAATGTCTGTTATACATTGGATGCGGGCCCGAATGTGCATTGTATTTGCCTGCGAGCCGATGCAGAAAAGGTCTCAAACGGTCTGCGCGAGATACAAGGCGTGAAAGATGTTCGCATGGCGCGTGTTGGTGGTGGTGCTCATCTCATCGAATGATTATGTGCCATTTGGCAAAACACGCCTATAATAAAAAAATGAGATTTTTAAGGGCGCACAAGTTGCGCCCTTATGTCCTATTGATATGATTAGCTTAGAAATTGAGGCTGAGTTATGTTAGAGTCGCTTATTGGAAATGATTTACTACTGACGATTATTGCGTTTATCATCGTGCTAATTCCTGCGGTGATTGTGCATGAGCTTGGGCATTTGTTGGCGGCGAAAGCCGTTGGCATCACTGTGTTGGAATTTGGGATTGGTTTTCCGCCACGAGTGGCAAAATTATTCAATTGGGGCGAGACTGAATTCACCCTAAATATCATCCCGCTAGGTGGGTTTGTGCGCCCATTAGGGGAAGATTTAATCCGCCCATTGGGTGAAGAAGCCACTGAGCGTCAACGCGAAGAATTGGTCAATAAGCACACTGAACAGATGGAACAAAAGACATCTGCTAACCCGCCATCCACTTATTTGTCTGAACGCGAAGAATTGGCACAACGTGGGGTATTGAATCCGACTTCTATTTATGAAGTGAAACCATTGCCTCGTATTTTTTTCATGGCGGCAGGGGCATTAGCCAATTTTCTTTTTGCTTTGTTGCTATTTATCATCATTGGGCTGATTGGGCTACCAACTGAAGTTGGCACAAAATTAGGGATGGTCGCATTAGATGAAAATTCAGTATGGGCAGTCGCAGGGGTGAAACAAGGCGATTGGATAACCCGCTTTAATGGGGAATTTATTCAAGATAATGCTCAATTTGAGCAGTTATTAACGGAGAATGTTGGGCAATCTATCACCCTTCAAGTCAGGCGATTTTATGAGGATGATACTTTTGAAGATTTAACCATCTCCATCACCCTCACACCAGCATTATTAGAAGCATGGGGCGCGACCAATAGTTATGTATCGGTGCGGTCTGTCGAAGAAAATAGCCCTGCGGAATCTGCGGGGATTTTGCCAGAAGATTTAATCATGGCATTCAATGACCAATCGTTGTTAGAAACGGTGTCGCCAGTAGATGAACTTAAACGCCTCACAGATGAAAATTTGGGTAAATCGGTCACACTGACTATTTTGCGAGAAGGCACAGTCATCACCCTAGATGTAACCATTC
>CALDGT010000953.1 GCA_937942935.1 uncultured Chloroflexota bacterium
CTTTTTTTTTTTTTTTTCTTTATGATACCCGTTCATCTGGTCTAAAACCCATACGTTGTAATGCTTTTTCGGCTAACGCCATTGAACTATGTTGAGAAAAATTTGCCCGCGATAACGAGAAGGCGAGTAATGTGATAAGCCGAGTGAGTTTGTTATCAGACACGACCAACACATCGCCAAGATACTCATGATTCACGTATGTCTGCGTCTCACGCAAATAATTTGCAGAGTAATACCCAGCAGAAAAGCCTGTTGCATCCATCAAAAGAATCATTTTTCGTTGATGCAAATCTAAAATATGGTTCACTTCTTGGTTAACCTGTTTTAATTCTTGAATGGTCGGTTGACCGCTTAATTCCAGATATAAAATTTGTTCTGGTTTGTACCATTCTAATTGATATGGCATGAATTCTCCTCCAGTTTTCATTGTAAGGCTGTTTTGAGAGGTCTTTTTGATTTAACCCCTCCAAGTTAAATCAACTGAGTAATCTGTCCAATTCCCGCCCCAATAATGTGCCATCAATTGGTTTTGGGAAATAAGCCGTAAAGCCCGCTCGCAGGGCATCTTCGCGTAATTTTGGGTTATGAAATGCGGTCACAGCAATACAAGGGATATGCGCTGTTTGGGGGTTATTCAAAATATGCCCCAACAATTCCCAACCATCTATACCCGGTAATGCCAAGTCAATCACGATGGCGCTATAAGTCGCGCCATGATTAAATAAGATGTCGGCGGCTTGTTCGCCATTATCGGCGGTATCCACAACAAAATTGTTATGTTGAAGCATGGTTGTCACCATCTCTTGACCATCGGGGTCATCTTCTACGACTAAGATTCGTTTATTAGCCATGTTCATCCTCCTAAATATTTAGGTATTGCACCAATTCTGGAATATCAATTAACAGCTTAACCAAATCTTCCATGAATGTATCCACTGTTAAAGGCTTTGTCAAATAATTATGAAACCCTGCACGAATCGCTCGTTCACGGTCTCCCATCATCGCATGTGCAGTTAGGGCGATGACAGGGATAGTCGCCAAGTCTGGGTTTGCTTTCATCGAATGAATGAATCCCCAGCCGTCCATCACAGGCATAGATAAGTCAGAGATGACAAAACGAGGCTTCACTTTTTGGGTAACATCGAGACCCTCTTTGCCATTCGTGGCGGTATAAACATTTGCGCCATATTCTAACAAAATCACTTCTGCAACTTCTAAACTATCCCCTTCATCATCCAAAACGACAACATCCCATCCTGTCAATAAATCTGCTGGTATAGGTTGCATTCAGTCCTCCTTATGACTCTTGTAGTTGTGCTTGAATGGGTAAAATAACGGTAAATGTGCTACCAACACCGACCTCGCTCTGTAATGTCACGGTGCCATCCATTTTGCGGGCAAGTTTTTGCACAATTGCCAAACCCAAGCCTGTCCCACCATGTAACCGTTTTGAAGATTGGTCAACTTGGCGGAACTCATCAAAAATAAATTCACGCGCATGAGGTGGAATACCAATGCCCGTATCTTGGACAATCAACGCCATTTTATTATCTTGCTTTTCCACTTGCACCTTCACTTTGCCTTTTTCGGTGAATTTGATGGCATTGCCTATTAAATTGATGGCGATTTTAGAGATAGATTCTTCATCACCATACATCGTCTCTGGTAAATTAGCATCTACCGTCACATCAAGCTCTAAGCCCTTATTATCTGCCAAGACAAGCAAATTTTCGCGCCATTTTTGTGCCATTTCGGTCGGCGAAAATGGCAAGTGTGCCAATTCTAACCGCCCAGACTCAATCCGCGATAAATCGAGGAAGTCGTTAATAAGCCCCAACAAGCGCCTGCTATTCGATTGTACTTTTTGCAAATAACGTTCTGTTTTTTCGTTATAATCTACGCCAGCCATCCGCTTGAGCATAATCCCCGTAAACCCTTCAATCGCGTTCATGGGAGTGCGTAATTCATGCGACATCGTAGACAAAAATTCAGATTTTAAGCGCGAATTTTCATTCGCAATCCGTTGTGCCGCCAACGCTTCATCACGCGCCTCTTGAAGAGACCGATTCAGGCTTTGTAATTCATTTTGGCGTTGTTGTACCGCATCTGCCATCAGGTTAAAGGCTTCACCCAATTGTCCAATTTCGTTTCTACGGTTCACACTTGCCCGTTGTGCATAATCACCTTGTGCAAAATGCACCGCCGTATTCGCCAGCGCGATAATCGGTTGTGTTAGCCACCGCGCAAAGATGATGCCTAATGCGATAGCGACCAACGCGATGCTAACACCGAGGATGAGGTTCAATGTACTCAGTGAACGAATGTTGGCTAGGGCTTCTTCTTCGTTGATTTCGGCTAATAACCCCGATTGCAAAACAGGAAGCCAGCGATACACACCGATAACTGTTGTCCCACGATAATCTACATACCGCCCAGAGCCTCTTTCGCCCCGTACCGCCGCATTGATGCCCTCGCTTTGGTAAGAACGGTTAATCGGATACCCCTCAAAACGACTCTCGGTGAGCAAATAATTATTTTGCAAGCTCACCAGATACGTCTCGCCTGTTTCGCCAAGACCATTCCGTTGCAACATAATCTGAGACAAAATGGCTAAGTCGGCACGTCCTGCCAAAACACCAACCACATTCCCCGCATCATCCCGAATCGGGATGGTGTCAATAATGTTCAGGTCGCGGGTGCTAATTTCATAATATGGCGGTTGGATATAACTCTCAATAAGGCTTGGCTCAAAATAGGGCAAATTTTGCACCCGTTTGCTCAATTGTGATGAATTGGTCGAGACCAAAATAACACCTTCGGTATCATACAAGAAAAATTCGCGGAAGATGTCTTGTGTCCCTAATTTTTCAGATAAATACCCTGCCAGCGATTCAGATAATTCTGGTGTAGCCGATTCGCTCAAAAGGCTGATGATATCTTGGCGCAAATCCGCTTCAGAGGCAATAATCGTCAGGACTTGTTCACTACGCTCCAAATACGCATCAATCTGCGCCGATTTTAACTCCGCGACCGATTCTAGCTGATTTCTGACTTGTTGCTCGGCTTGTTCGGCAGTGCGCCCAAGGATGAACGGCACTAATATCGCCAATGGCATACTGGTCAAAATCACGAAGGTCAACATCACCGTGAGCCGAATACGCCCACGAAATTGGGTTGTTTTAGGTGCTGTCTGCGTCTGATTCATCAATATATACCCTTCTTTTTCGCCTAATTAGAGCCGTAAATGGCATCTAAGAAACGATTTGTGAATGCGGTGTTCAAATCTATTGGCTCTGATAAAATTTCGAGCGATAACAACACATCTTGGCTTTGTTCCCATACCCCCAACTCCATTATCCCCAATGGTCTACCGGGTGGGTTGATGAGTGGTAACATGACCTCTAAACGATTCAATTGCCCTTGTCGGTCTAATGCGCTGTTATATTTCAAAACGGCATCAATCGCTTTTTCTGGGCTGTTAATGGTATCTTGCAAGCCTGCCAAAAATCCGCGCACAAAGCGGTCAACAATTTCGGGGCGGTTATCTACCATATCCTGCGATGTAAAGATGACAAAGTTATAATCATCCAAACCATAATCGCTCAATAAGATAAAATTCACCTCAAAACCTGCTTCTTCAACCATTACGGCTTCATTAATTAGCCAACCCGCCAACAAATCAACATCA
>CALDGT010000954.1 GCA_937942935.1 uncultured Chloroflexota bacterium
AATCCCCATTTTTTTTCTTGCTTTGATGATGCACTAGCTGGGGATGTTACTTATAATTTGGGTGAATATGCCTATTTGGAATCGGTCATCAAAAATTATGCGGGGTCATTTAATCGGCAAAGTGAAGCCGTTTTACGCGGGCTTCATGCGTGGTCGGTATTTGACCCATTGTGGGCGAGCGCCAATTGTGAACGTGGGGAAGGGGTGCTTGCGTGCGAAATTCGCGTTCATAACCCAAGTATCATTTTCATCCGCTTGGGGACAAATGATATTGGTGTTCCAGAAGGATTTGAGGCGGATATGCGCCAGATTGTCGAGTATTGCCTTTCACAAGGGGTTATCCCTATTTTGGGTACAAAAGCCGATGTGCGCGATGGCAATCCTAGCCCCAATAATGAGGCAATTCGCCGAATTGCTGATGAGTATAACGTCCCGTTATGGGATTTTGAGCAACTCGCCAAGACATTGCCAAATCGTGGGTTAGATGTTGATAATCATCATCTAACGACATTTTATGCTCATGATTGGACAAGCGCGATTGCATGGACTCGTGGACACGCCGCCCACAATTTATCGGCATTGATGATGCTCGATACGGTGTGGCGGGTTTTGTTGGGTGGATGATATTAAAGATACGGATAATCTAAAAACATCACCTCTAGGCGCAAGCGTAAATTAATATTGGCGCTCAATTGTGACAGGGTTGTCTGTGTGATTTTAATCGCTTTGAGCGCGTCTTCATCGGATATGGCATGTGCAAATTTTTCAATCATTTTCACACGGTCTATATTGCATAGGCTGGTTGTATTGCCAGAAATGGCGTGAATAATATCGCGCCAATAGGTGAGCCATAATTCTAACAAGGGATACAATGCCAATTTATCTTTATCTTTGCTCAAGCCTTCGGCAAAGCCAAAACGTACCCGCCGATTGCCCAGTAGTGCCTGCTCAAATAAATCTAAGGCTTTGGCGCGTTGGTCTAACACTTCTGGATTTTGAAGCGCAGAAATCGCCCATCCAACCCTTCCACCACTAAAATGCGCCAATCGGACTGCATCATTAAATGGCGCTCCATAATGATTGATGAGGACATCTTGTAGGGTTTCTGTGGAGACGGGGCGCAGATGAATGATTTGGCTACGGCTCAAAATCGTGGGCAACAATGCCTCTAATGATGTCGCCAATAATATCAAAATAGCATGTGAGGGGGGTTCTTCTAGGGTTTTGAGCATGGCATCTTGTGTGCGGGCGGCGGCGTGGTCAAAATCTTCAAAAATCGCAATTCTGTAACGGGCTTCATACGGTTTCATTGCCAATTTGCTGATGACCGCCCGCACTGCATCAATTTTGAGCGCCCCAGAGGTTGGGTCTAATTCACCATAAAGCATATCGGGATGATTGCCACTCTTCATCAATCGGCATGAGCGACATTCTCCGCAGGGACGCATGGCTACATCTGGCGCAGTACAATTGAGGGCGCTGGCGAAGGTGTGTGCTAATAAATGCTTGCCAATGTTAGGTGTTCCCAAAACCAAATAGGCATGACGCACACGCTCATTTGCGATGCCTTGTTGTAGATAACGGACTGCCCAATCGTGACCAAAAAGATGCCAATGATTCATTTTTCCATCCTGTTAAGCAAAGATTTATGCCCCTGTTACATTTTCATGATACGATTATAATATAAGGAAACCGGTTTCTGTTCTATTATAACCCAAAGGTTTATATCTATTATGACACAATATACTTTTCCTGAGAACTTTCTGTGGGGTGCGGCGACTGCCTCCTATCAAATTGAGGGGGCGGTGTTTGAAGGTGGGCGCGGGACAACGGTCTGGGATGTCTTTTCTGATACACCCGGTAAAGTAGATAATGGTGATTCTGGTGAAGTGGCATGTGACCATTATCATCGTTATCCAGAAGATGTTGCCATCATGAAACAATTAGGGCTACACGCCTATCGCTTATCGGTGGCGTGGGCGCGAATTTTGCCCGAAGGCACGGGCGCGGTGAATCAGGCGGGGTTAGATTTTTATGATAAATTGATAGACACCCTGCTAGGCAACGGAATTCGCCCATTTATCACCTTGTATCATTGGGATTTACCCCAAGCCTTAGAAGATAAAGGCGGGTGGACGAATCGGGATATTGTGGATTGGTTTGGCGAATATACCCAAGCCATCACCAAACGACTCGGAGACCGTGTGAAGGATTGGATGACACTCAATGAGCCGTGGGTGTTCACCTTTTTAGGATATGCCATTGGCATTCACGCGCCCGGTCATCAAGACTTGGATATGTATCTCAAAGCCTCGCACCATAGTATCATGGCACATGCCCGCGCCATGAGTATTATCCGCGCCAATGTTAGCAATTCTGAGGCGGGGATTGTCTTGAATCCTGCATGGGCAGACCCACATACCGACAGTTTGCAAGACCAACTCGCCGTTCAACGTCAATTGAGCTTTCAAAATCGGTGGTGGTTACATCCACTTTATAAAGGTGAATATCCTGCCGATATGATGGCGATTTATGGCGAGCGGATGGACTTTATCAAAGCGAATGATTTTGATGAAGTAAAAGCCAACCCAACCGACTTTTTAGGCACCAATTTTTATACCCGTCAGGTGGTAAAAGCCGACCCATATAGCCCTGAAGGACTCAAATTATCCACTGTGCGCCAAAATCGGGAACATACCGAAATGGATTGGGAAGTGAGTCCAGAGGCGATTTATAACATGCTCAAGCATATTAATGATG
This sequence comes from uncultured Chloroflexota bacterium, assembly GCA_937942935.1. Lineage (GTDB taxonomy): Bacteria > Chloroflexota > Anaerolineae > Aggregatilineales > Phototrophicaceae. Next base: position 2,761 of record CALDGT010000954.1, read on the forward strand.
A
>CALDGT010000955.1 GCA_937942935.1 uncultured Chloroflexota bacterium
GATGAGTTTATCCCTGAAAATGTGATTTATTCAGAGAACAGTAACCACAGGTCTGCAACGGTTGGTGAGCGAGCAGGCAATATATCTTGGGTTGGCGCGATGGATATGAGTGGCAATATTTGGGAGTGGTTAAGCAGTTTACATGAGCCATACCCGTATGATGCCAGTGATGGACGAGAACGCGATACAGGGGCTGATTTAACAGTGCGGCGACTTGTGCGCGGTGGAGCGTGGAATATTGATGTTTTTCAGCAGAGTGCGCCATATCGCATTAGCTTTACGCCTGATAATGTGACGAATAATGTTGGTCTGCGGTGTATGAAACCATATAGTCCCTGATATATGTACCTAAATCGGCTACAATATGCCAGATAACAGGTTGTCCCCTAGTGGACTTCAACATCGCGCAAAAATGCCGATTTTTAATCTGTAAATGATTGCGAAACGGATTAGGCATAGTTATAATCCGCATTATGATGATTTTAACCCGCTTGTGGGGATAATATGGCGCGAATTTTTATATCATATAGTCGAGCAGATAAGTCACAGATTGAAAAATTGGTCAAACTCCTAAGACGAGTGCGACGCGATGATACATTTTGGTATGATGGCGAAATTACAGGCGGTGATGATTGGTGGGCATTAATTCTGTCTGAAATCAATGCTTGTGATGTGTTTATGTATTTGCTTTCTAATGATTCGGTGGAATCGGATTATTGTCAGGCAGAATTTCGTGAAGCGTTGCGATTGCATAAAATTTGTTTGCCTGTGATTGTGCGCCCCAAAACGCAAATTAATAAATTGCCAGCCGATTTACAACCAGAGGTTAGCAAACGGCATTGGGTCAATTTGGAAAATGGCACAGATGATTCGGTCGCGTTATCAGAATTATATGCGGCACTCGGCGACCGTATCCGCAATATTCCCGCAAGCGTGCCGATGCCACTCAATCCGATTCCTGTTATGCAACCTCAAGTGACGCTCAATATGCGCCGTCCCTCTAAAAATAATAGTCGGACGGTGCTGGTGGGTGGTATGATAGCGATTGTATTGTTATTGGCGATTGCGCTGGTATTCATCTTGGGAAATTCCAATAATGCGGGTAATGCAACACCCGAAGCGACTACACAGGTGGCGATGGTGACAGATGAGCCGAGCGCAACACCATCGCTGACGAATACGGCCGCGCCGAGTGATACACCGATTGTTGAGCCGAGCCTAACACCCGCGCCAACGGATACCCCATCGGCGACCATTACATCCACACCAAGCGAAACGCCATCGGCGACCATTACGCCCACACCGAGCGATACACCGACTCAACCCGACCCGTTGGATGTGGCGGCGCAAATTATCCAAACGGAAAATGCAGGCACAGAGACGCAAATCGCGTTGGATATGACGGCAACGGCGATACTTTGGACACCGACCTTCACGCCAGATGTGACCCAGACATTTGCGATACAAACGCAGATGGCGCAACAAGCGATAGATACCGCCGTGGCGACCCTACGCACCGCGACCCAATCGGCACGCGAGACCGAAATCGCGTTGTCATTCACACCGACATATACACCAACCGCCACACCGACTATCACATTCACGCCGACACATACACCGACCAACACACTCACGCCTAGCAACACGCCCACTCATACACCCACACCAAGCGCAACACCGACCCTCTCGCCTGAACGATTGGCGTTAACACCTGTGGCGCGTAATGAGGACTGGATACCGCATGAACGCGAGATTGGCGGGGTGATGATGGTGCTTGTGCCTGCGGGCAGTTTTGTGATGGGTAGCACACCAGAAGAAATTGACCGCGCCTATAACCAATGCGTGGAAATTTATGGCAGTGGAAGTTGCAGTCGGGATTATTATGAACGTGAAGCGCGTAATGGTGACAATACCCAAACCTTTACCGCGCCATTTTGGATAGATAAATATGAGGTATCGCAAGCCCAATTCGCGCAATTGAATGGCGAAAAAGCCAATAATAATGCCTTCA
>CALDGT010000956.1 GCA_937942935.1 uncultured Chloroflexota bacterium
CGCAATGGGACATGATGTCATGAGTGCCAACGCCGATTCACTCATCGCCATGAGTCAATTTTTTGTGCGTCATGGCGTAACTGGTTTTCTTGCCAGCACATGGACAGCCCCACAAGATGCCATTAGCAAAGCATTGGGGCAAATCAAAAATACCATCAAGCATCCCAATTTGGGCGCTCATTTGCTCGGCGCTCATTTAGAGGGACCCTATCTCAATGCCAAATATGCGGGCGCACAAGCAGAAGCATTCATTCGTCATGCCGATATGACAGAGGCACGCGATTGGCTTGGATTGGGGGTGATAAAACTCATCTCGCTCGCGCCAGAAATCGTGCAAAATCATTGGCTCATCCGTGAAGCTGTCTCACAAGGGATTACGGTATCGGTGGGCTATAGCGATGCGACTTATGACCAAATGCAAACCGCCATTTTGCTCGGATTAACCCATAGCACACATACATTCAATGCCATGCGCCCATTCCATCACCGTGAAGGCGGTGTGGTTGGGGCGGTGATGGAATCGAATCAAATCACCAGCGAAATTATCGCCGATGGTGTGCATGTCAGCGATAGCGCGATGCGCTTATTATGGATGCTCAAAAAACCCGATAAATTGGTGCTTGTCACCGATTCTCTCCATCCAACAGGTTTAGGCGATGGTCATTTTATGATAGATGACCGCCCCTTGACTGTGACGAATGGCATTGCTCAGTTTGATGATAATCGTTTGGCGGGTGGGACAATCACACTTGATGAAGGCTTGCGCCGTTTTATGCGGGCAGTGAATGAGCCGATTGAATCGGTATGGCAAACGGTTAGCCTCAATCCTGCGCGGGCGGTGCATGTGGCACATCGCAAGGGGAGCATAGAGATTGGCAAAGATGCCGATTTGGTGTTGATGGATGAGCAACACTGTGTGGAAAAGACCCTCGTCATGGGGCGTGTGGTCTATGAGGCATGAGTAATAATCAAAAAGACGGCGGTGTGCCGTCTTTTTTGGGGTTAATGGTAGGGGCAAGCCCCTACCAAGATATTACATATATCGCAGATTAGTTAGAGAATTCGCTCAAGATGATGTTGGCGTTTTCGTTCAACGCATCCAACAATGGGGCGACTTCTTCTGGGGTTTCGCCAGCAGGGAAGTCCCAGAGCAAAACCATTGTATTTTGAATTTCATTCCGCACGGGGTCATAACCGGGGACACCGGGTTCTTTAGACGCATATTGGAGCAATGGGAAGGTAGCCGCATAAGCGGGAATACGTTCAAAGGTTGCATCCAACAATTCGGCGGCATCGGCGCGGGTTGGGAAATAATTGGCGGCATCACCCCAAATAGCCATCACTTCTTGGCTACCCAAGAATTTGACAAAAATCCATGTAGCAACTTCTTGTTCTGGGGTGCTGACGGGGATGCTGACAGACGCACCATACAGGTTCATCACTGGGGTTTCGGTGGTGTGGGGGATTTCGCCTGCGCTCCAGTTAAAGCGGGGTTCTAATGTACCATCACCCAAATCACGCGAAGCGGCGAGTTGGAAGAATGGGATACCAGAGCTAGATTGCATGGCGAACATGGTTGTCCCCAAGCCGAAATTGCGTTGGGCAGTGAAGGCACCGGGGTCTGTTTGGATGCGGGCGCAACCATCGGCGACCAAGCCTTGAATGAAGGTCATGGCTTCCACAGAGGCGGCGGTATTGAGGGTATAGGCATTATTTTCATAATCAAAAATATCGCCACCGAAGGCAAATGTCCAAGCGGCAAAGTTAGAGGCGCTCAGGGCAATTTCGTAACCCATAGAAGATTCTGGGGCATCTACTTCGGCGCCACTAAATGGATTGGCGGCGGCGGCACAAGCGGCTTCACGGAATTGGTCTGGGGTGGTTGGTGCGCCTTCAAAGCTAATGTGACCATTGGCAAACAATTCAGCAAGCCAATCTACGTTGAAATACAGAACTTCCATCGAGCGTTGGACAGGGAAACCATAGCGTTCACCACCAAAGGTTGGGAACACATCAGATTGCCAAATACCTGCAAAGAATTGGGCAATTTCTTCTTCTGCCATGCCCCATGTTGGGCTGTTGACAAGCAAGTTCATATCAATTAAGGCTTCGCCTGCGCTATCGAATTGATAGGTTGCGGCTTGGTTTTGATAAGCAACGGTGAGGTTGGGGAGGGCTTCATTTGCACCAATGGCGAGGCGAATTTTTTCAAAGATTTCGCCATAGCTCCCTTGATTGCTGGCTTCTACGGTGATGCCATAAGTGTTATATTCGGCGGCAACTGGGGCGAGCGCCACAGCCAACGCATTGAGGTCTACAGGGTCAGATGTTTCTGGAGCAATAAAGAATTCTGTGTTTTCTGCACCCCAAGTAGCGGTGGGGTTATTGAATACACGCACGATGGTATCGAGAACACGAGCGCGACCACCGGTGTGATTATGCCAGAAGGTCACAGTTTGCCCACTGGGGTCAACATCGGCATAGGGGTCGTCTTGAGCGAAGGTTGGGAGAATCCCCAAAGCCAAAATGATGATGAGAAACAACATTACTTTTTTGAACATGTGTTGCATTTCCTCCTGAATTGGAAAATACGATTTTATTCTATTTGTGTTTATAACCGAGCCATTGCATCTCGGAGAAGCACCGAAGTGATTGTTCATGCGATATTGTTGAATCGCTTCATCTCATCCGATAGTGCAGGGACGCGATAAATCGCGTCAGTACAGGGATGAGGCGTATAAAAATTATCCTTTTAACCCGCTAGTCGCAACACCTTGCGTAAAGGTCTTTTGTGCAAAGAAATAAATAATCATAATCGGCAAGATGGTAATACACGCGCCCGCCATCAATAAATGGGTACGTGACCCCGCATCTTCGATAAAATTATTCAATGCCATCATCAATGGTCGCCATGTTTCAGATTCAGTGATGATGATGGGCCACATGAACGAGTTCCAGCTACCCACAAAGCCGATGAGGACGACTGTCACCACCGCAGGGCGGGCGATGGGCAAACAAACAGTTATCAAAAAGCGCAAGTGACCCGCCCCATCAATCCGCGCCGCATCCCACAATTCATCGGGGATGGTCGCAAAAAATTGGCGGAGCAAAAATATCCCAAACACACTGCCCATAAAGGGAATTGTGAGCGCAGAGAGCAAATCATACCAAGAGTTCCCCCCCACAAACCACACACTTTGGTCGCCGAGTGGCAACGGGAAAATATTCCCGCGAATGGTGAGATAATTGGGGACGAGCGTCACCGTATCTGGCACCATAATGGTCGCTAAGAGCATGGTAAAAATCACATTGCGCCCATAAAATTTGATACGCGCAAAGGCATAACCCGCCAAAACCGATGTGACCACGACACCCATGAGTGTTACCACAGCGATGATGACGCTATTCATAAAATATTTGCCAAAATTACCTTCATCCCATGCCACGCCATAATTCTGAAATTGCAAAGCAGTGGTCGGGACTAACCGCCCCACTTGAGCATCACTGGCGGTCATGAGCGAGGTTGAAATCATCCAGAAAAATGGCAACAACGACAAAATAGCAAAGAATATCAGTGTGCCATATAACGCCGTTTTGCCAATCACTTTACGCACCGAAAAATGACGATAGTTGACCATAGACGGCTGATAGGTGGCGGTCATAGATTGGGCTTGAACTTTATCAACCATAAAACACCCGCTTTTCAAACAAATTGCGTTGGACTTGTGTGAGCGCCAAAATGATGACGAATAACAAAATAGATTGGGCGGTGGCATAACCATAATTGCCATCTACTTTGAAGGTATCAAAAATCACCAGCGCCGCCGTATCTACTTGGTCTAATACCCGCGTATCGCGCATGACATACAGCGTATTAAAGGCTTGGAATGTGCCAATAAATCCCAAAATAGCGAGGTAATAGGTGACAGGCGAGATGAGTGGCAAAATAATTCGGCGGAAGATGACCCATTCCGATGCGCCATCCACACGGGCGGCTTCATACAAATCTTTTGGGATATTCCCCAAACCCGCCAAAAAGATGACCGCGTTATAGCCAGTATACATCCAAACACCCACGATGATGATTGCCACCATCGCCATGCTTGGTCCCGCAAAAAAGCCTTCTACCTGCCACCCAAAGACGACTTCCAAAAATGGGCGACGTTCTTGTAGCCAGCGATAGGCTTCTCCGCCAAATAATCCTACAAATTGATTCGCAAGTGAGTTTTCGCTGGGGGCAAAGAGCTTATTAAATACGACGGCGGTGGCGACTGTGGGGGTGATATAGGGCATAAAGAAAATCATGCGGAAAAATGAGCGACCTTTGATATTTTGGAACAACACATAAGCTAATGTGAGCGCCAAAATGAGCTGAATCGGGATGCTCCCAAAGGCATAATAAAAAGTTCGGATGAGTCCGTTAAAAAATTCTTCCCGATATTTGAGCAGGCGTGAACTTTCTGCGGGGGCATTGAGCATCATCTCCCACGCATACACCATATAAAACAAGCCAACCCCTAATATAAGGAAGGCGCCAATTGCCCGCACGAAAAACCATTTTTCGCGGTCTGCATTAAAAGCACTCGTCCAAAAAATATAAGAGAAAATGATGAGGATGAATCCACATGCCAATACAAACGCGCCGCCCCAATTGCCAATGATGTTGGTGTAATTGGCAAATTCCACATACCCCATATTACGGGTGCGCCAATCGTGCATACTCATGTGGATGGCATAGCCAATTGGGAAAATGCCAAAGGCAAAAATGATGAGGACGGCAGGGGCAATAAATATCCACCCTGTTAGGTTTTCTCGTAAGATGCGCGGGTTAATTCGCCTCTTATGAAATGCTACTTGCGTGCTTGTAGAAGGTACATTCGAGATAACAGCCAAACTTTAATCCTCATCCAATACACAGCATAATCTAACAGCAGATAGAATAACAAATCATCGTTACACTTTCATCCCTTTCTTATTAAA
>CALDGT010000957.1 GCA_937942935.1 uncultured Chloroflexota bacterium
TTGGTCAACAATGCTGGTGGTAAAGGCTTTGGTAGATGCCACCCCAATTTCGGGACCCGCATTCATGGTGATATACCCATCGGCGAGGCGCATGGCTTGACTACCGATGGCATTCACAATGCTCCAAACAGTCGCTTTTTTCTCGCGGGCTTCTTCCATCGCCGCCAGTGTATCTACTGTTTCGCCACTTTGGGTAATGGCTAAAACAGCCGTATTCGCATCTATAATCGGGTCACGATACCGATACTCACTGCCATAATCCACTTCTACATTCAATCTGGCAATTTTTTCGATGAAAAATTTACCCACCAACCCACTATAATAACTCGTGCCACAGGCGACTGTTATCAGACGGGTGATGGCTTTGGCTTGTTCGGGGGTAAGGTGCAAATCGGGCAAAACGACCTTGCCATGTTCAAAATCTACCCGTCCGCCGAGCGTATCGGTGATAGAACGTGCTTGTTCGGCAATTTCTTTTTGCATGAAGTGTTTATATTCACCCTTCACCGCGCTCACAGGGTCCCATGCGATAGTATGCACAGGCGGGTGAACTTCTTCACCAGACAGATTAAAAACCTGATACCCATCCCGATAGACCACCGCCATTTGCAAACTTTCGAGAAATATCATCTTGCGGGTGTGTTCTAAAATAGCGGGAATATCGGATGCGATAAAATTTTCATTATCACCCAAACCCAATGCCACACCACCAGCATTGCCAATCCGCACAGCAACCATCATATCGGGATGATTTTTACTAATTAGCACAATCGCATGAGCGCCACGCAAGCGTTTTACTGCCAAACGCACAATTTCTGGGAAACTCGCTTTAATCCCAGAATGAGCATAACGTTCTATCAATTGCACAATCACTTCTGTATCAGTTTCAGAGGCAAATTTTACCCCTTCTGCCATCAATTCTTCGCGCAAATCTAAATAATTCTCGACAATGCCATTATGCACCACCACAAAATCGCCATTCATGCTGATATGAGGATGTGCATTGTGTTCGACAGGAGCACCATGAGTCGCCCAACGAGTATGCCCAATACCCAATACACCTGCGATGGGGCTTTTATCTACTTTAGTCCGCAAATTAGACAGTTTGCCAATATCACGCCGAATCTCAAATTTGCCGTTATTCAAAACAGCAACCCCTGCTGAATCATATCCACGATATTCCAAACGTCCCAAACCATCTAGGACAATCGGTGTAGCGTTTTTTGAGCCAATATAGCCAACGATACCGCACATAGAGATTTTCTCCTCATTTTATGTTGTCTCAATAAAATAGGAATCACCCGTACCGCGCTAGGTAGGGTCAAATCCAACACAGAGATGTTATATCCTGTGAAAAGTCCACACGCGCACCACTTGTTGGATGAGTCGCCTCATGTTTTCGTGGCTTGCTTTTATTGTGCGGGGAATTTAGACAAAGGGTGGTGGAAACACCCTGACGGCATCCGCTGATCTCTCGATTTTGGGCATATCGCTGGGATATGCTTGCCGACTTTTACTGCTAAAAGTCAACCGTCACCTCGTCAACTCATCATTTCAAAATGAGTCCATGCGCTATCTGGTTCCCCGAAATTGGCGCAAATCATGTCCTCCATCATTCATAAACGATGGAGACATGATAACAAACTCTTTATAAATATGACAAGGGGTAAAAATCAACCAGTTGCAGAGAGGGTATTCATCAAGACTTGCGCCCGTACAATATATCCTCGTCCGTGACGCGATTGAATGATGGTGGGGTGGTCTGGGTCTATCTCAATTTTACGACGCAAATTGCGAATATGGTTGCGGACAAGGGCGGTATCTCCTGTGCCATCGGTATAATTCCAAACACGCGCCAACAAATCTTCTGTCGCGTGCCACCGTTTGGCGTCCATCACCATAAAATGCAACAAACTAAATTCAATCTTGGTGAGAAATATCTCTTTGCTATCTAAAAAAACTTGCTGTGTATCTGGGTACAGGCTCAAAATAGGGTATGTTTTGGTATTCGATGGCACACGGCGCAAATTTGCCCGCACACGCGCTACCAATTCTTTTACAGCAAATGGCTTACGAATATAATCATCTGCGCCTGCCTCTAAAGCGGCAACTGCGTATTGAGATTCAAATTGCCCTGTTAAAAATAAAATTGGCGTCTCAGATGTATCGGGAAAAACGCGCAATTGTCGGCATAATTCGAGACCACTCTCTTCCCCAAGTGCAAAATCGAGCAGAAATAAATCTGGGGGTTGAGTTTGAGCCAAATCTAAAACTTCTCTTACATTATCTGCGGTATAGACAATGTATCCCTCTAAGTCTAAGATTTCCTCAACCATTTGTAAGGTCGTGTTATCATCATCTGCAATTAATATCCGATACATAAGGCAGAAATTCTTTCATAGCATAAAAATATACACATTACATAGATTATAGTTCAAGAACGGTGTTATCCCCATTTCTCAATACAAAATTCAGAAATTTTTCATAAATGCCTCATATTGAAAAAAATAAGGGCGCGTCGCACCCTTATTTTATGAGCCAGAAGCCATCATATACCCTACCCCATGTACGGTACGGATATATTTTCGGTTGGGGTCTAATTCGATTTTGGCGCGGAGATTGCGTACATGCGCCCGTACCAAGTCGGGGTCACCTGCATCTGAAGGATACTCCCAAACCGCTTGGAGCAAATGTGTAAGCGATAACACTTGGTCTAGGTTTTCCATAAAATGACGCAGAAGGCGATGTTCGGTGGCGGTTAGGGGAATAGAATGGTCGTTTACATACGCATGATAAGTATCGGAATCGAGCCGAAGATTATGTACCTGTAAAATAGATCCAGCTTCTTTGGCACGCGACCCACGCCGTAATAGCGCATATACCCGCGCACGTAATTCAGCGAGTTCAAATGGTTTAATAATATAATCATCTGCACCCGCATCTAAACCCTCTACAACATCATCTGTAGAGCCTTTGGCAGTGAGAAATAAAACAGGGAGCGAGATAAAGCGTGGGTCTCTGCGAACATGCCGACACAAGCTAATTCCGTCCATCTCGGGCATCATAATATCTAACATCAATAAATCTGGTTTGCGTGTTTCTAAATATGCTAACGCTTTTTGACCAGAGTTTAGCAAAGTCACTTCAAAATTTTCGCGTTGCAACACACGCGAAAGTGTCTCTAAAACATCTGGGTCATCATCAACTGCCAAAATATGCGCCATCGTCTAACAGTCCTTTCAAGCCAATGCTATTCATAATTATGCCTCTTTATCCTCTAAATTGCTAGAGATTCGGGTTTCTGTTAGTAAGCAAATGATAAATTGTGTGAGTTCGTTGGGCATACTATCAACACGAATTGTACCACCTAAATTGCCAACAACCTCACGGCAAATATGCAACCCTAATCCTGTGCCTTCGCCAATCGGTTTAGTCGTAAAAAATGGGCTAAAAATCTTCTCTTGAATATCAGGTGGGATGCCGGGACCGTTATCCCAAACAATGATTTCAATCTCTCCCCTTTCAGGGATATGGCGCACCTTCACCCCAATTTTTGCACCTGTGCGACCATATAAGGCATCATAAGCATTCATCAATAAATTCAGCCAAATATCTTCTAATTGTCCTTTTACTGCCCGTATGGGCGGAATTTTATGACGTGGCATCTCCACAATCAACTGAATTCCACGATGCTCTATATGCGGTTGCAATAACGATAACACCCCGCGCAGGCTATCTACAATATCAATAAAATCGGGGGCGGCATTCATATCTACAGGGCGGGCAATGGCTAATAAACGGCGAGCAACATTCGCCGCTCGCCTGCCTGTTCTGGCAATCGCCTGTAACGAACTCCGTTTGGGGGAATTGGCAGGTTCATCGGATAGCATGAGTTCTGTTTCGGCGATAATAGTCGTGAGCGGATTATTCATCTGGTGCGCCACCACAGATGCCAATTCTCCCATCGCAGATAATCGTGCAGTATGGACAAGGCGTGTTTGGGCGGCTTTTAGGCTTTTTAGGCTTTGTTCTAAATCTTGATGAATACGTGCATTTTCGATGGCAATCGCCGCAAATGTGCTTAAGTGTGAAAGTAAATGCAATTGGTTGTCGTTAAACGGAATATTTTCTTGGGTGTTTTTTACACCCAAAACGCCATTCACAGTGTCTTTCAAAATAATGGGGACATATAAAGCCGCATAAGTCTGAATAAAACCATATTTAGGGGCATTAAATTCATTTATTAAGAGAGGTTGACCTATTCTTTGGACTTCTAATGCAAGTTTATCTTGGCTAAACAAATGGACAGTTTCGGCTGTTTTTGACTGTTTGGTAATTTGCGCCCGCAAATATAACCCATTTGGCTCAACCAATAAGATGACGGCTTCATCAGCAAGGGTGAGATATTGTGCCGATTCTATCACCCGATTTAAGACCTGATTCAGGTCTAGGCTTTGGGTCAGAGACCGACTAAGCGCAAATAGTGTGTTCACTTCTTCGATTTTTCGCGCCAAATGTTGGTCTAGGGTTGTGTCTTTGGGCAATAGTGATACAGTATCACCAACCCCTTGTGGCAATGAAAAAATATGGGCAATTAAGCGCATCACAACTCTTATATCTAATTGAGAAAAAATAGCTGTTGTAAAAGGTTCAACACGACTTATTTGGTCAATATCTGGCATATATGCCACATAATGGTAAGTCGGGAACTGGTGATAAATATATTCTAATGACCATAGTCTTGTTTGGCGGTCTATGATACGGGCGTCAATTACCACCCCATCAAACGGTTGAGACTCCAAAAAAAACATCGCATCCCGATGTGTATAAGCAAACTGCAATTGAAATCGTGCTTTGGGCAAGGCTTGGCGCACACAACTCACCAACGAATAATCACCCGCAATCACCAAGATAGTATATACATGCGACGTCGTCATTGATTCATCACCAGCGTTTCATCTGTCTAATTATTTTTTGCTCAACCGATTACGCCGACGTTCCAAATCATCCTCAACTTCTACTTCAGATGATTGATTTGAGATTGGCTCAGTAGAAACAGGTGGCATATCTACTTCTGATTGCAAGGTATCTTTGCGAGCCTTAATTCTATCTCCAAGCGCATTAATCCGCCGTTGAGCATCATTAACCAATTCCGAAAATTTGTCTGCGGTTGTCTTTTGCACGACCACATCCTGATTCTGAGATGTAGTCGTTGCTTGTGACTGAATATCAGCAATGGTAGATTCTAGTGTATTCACCTTTTGAATGAGATCTTGTGCCAAAAGCTGATGCTCATGCAAATCTTTTTCGAGCGTAGCCAAACGATTTTGCAATTGCCCAATTTTTTCGATGAAATATCGTGCCATTGCTTCATTACCTTTTTGGGTAGCGTCATCGGCTTGGCGATTGAGTGTGCCTAACTGCTTATGAATATCGGCAATTTGGGCTTGGAGTTTATCTTCATACCCAATGGCATCATTCACACGCTCCCGCAAATTCTCTGCATCTTTTGTCACTTGCCCAATTGTAGAAGATGAACCATCCCCAGAAGATGTTGATGGTTTTGATTCACCTAATAAATCACTCAATTTTACCCGAATGATTGTGTTCAACTTATCGAAAAAATCGTTCATAGTGTATTCTACCTGAATAGTATGCAATGTTTGAATAATTTTATAACTTTTTCAGAAATTCAACATGATGTGCCATCCCAGTTAAATCGATAAATACTCATTTTGGGTTCATTTAGGCGCAAAATGGTCTTACCGGGTGATTGATAAATCAAACACAAGCGCGGGTCTTTTGGGTTTCTGTTGGGAATTTGAAAAGGAAATGCCATAAAATATACTGCGCCACGCTGACGCATAAACTCCCATAAGGGTTCATCAGCAGTAATATACGGGATAACTTCGGGGGTAATCAGCCCCGCTGTATCTAATAATGGGCGAGAGGCAAAATATCCTAAAGCACCAATATCGTGTGTGGCAAACAATTCATCTGGGGGCAAATTTTCTGCGACCCATTTCGCCATATCTACCATTTCTTCATTAATAATTGCCACATCTTGAACATAGGCATTCAAGCCCAAACTAAATGCAAAAACAAGTGATGTGGCGATGGTAGACAGAGCTAATGCACGCGATAACACACGCCCTAGCATATTCTCGCGCCATTCAATAACCATCGCTATCATGCCAATAGCACCCACAGCGACAAAAGTCGGCAACATCGGAATCAGATAACGCCCATGCTGAATCGGGACAGGCAACCGTGCGGCATATAACAAAATATGCCCAATCGCCCATGCTAGTGGCGCAAGGGATAACCACATCAGGCGATTTTTTTTGCGATTCATCCAAATAAAATAGATTGCACCCAAGATGAAGAAGGCTTGCGCTCCTGCGATAATTGGCTCAACAATTTCGCGCAGGCGCACGAGATACGGATATTCAAATAAATGCACAACCTCGGCAAATTTCGCATCATTCGTGTTGGGGAGCAATGTCCCGTTCAAATCCCAATTGAGCCACAAATAAGGGGCAATGCCAATAATAAAGGCTAGAAACGCGCCAACACCCCATAGAATGGTCAATCGGAAATGTGGGTGTGGGCGTGCCAGCAACATCCCCAAGCCAACCACCCCACCCATCAAAATCCCTTCTGGGCGGGTTGCCATGCCAATTGCAACAACTAAACCAAACACCCCACCACGCAACATCACTGCCTTCGGTGTCATAACCCGATTTGCATCGCCTTCGCCCCATGCCACATACCCACCAAGCATCATGAATACCCCAAATAACAAGGTTTCCATGCCAGATGCCGCCGACCAAACTAAGTGCCATGAGAAAATGACGGCTAACCCTGTAATCAA
>CALDGT010000958.1 GCA_937942935.1 uncultured Chloroflexota bacterium
TGGACACCAATGGCATTATCCAGCCAATGGGCAAATTTCGTGGCAGATAAAGCCAGTTCATCGGCATCGAAAGATTATCTGGTGGACGAAACGGGTATGGTTTGGCACACGTATGTCCCCCCGCCAGATTATAAGCCGTTGTTTGATTATGCCGAGATTAATCGCCAATTTTATGCGTCTATCGGCGAATCAGATAGCCAGATAGACCCCAATACCCCACCCGATGAATTGATGGGGACAGTCAAGAAAATGCTCAATACTGCGCTGGCAAAGCGTATGGATTCTATCACCGTGAAAGATGATTTAGACCCAAATGACCCACTAAATGAGGTGTTGAAATGGTAAATAATACAAAACCTGTGAATCGGCAACGCCCAATGCCCGTACCTGTTTCAAAATCAAACGATATGGCGGTGACAGAATTTCCCTACAGCCAAGAGGCGGAGGAAGCCGTCATCGGGAGCATCCTGATAGACGAGCAAGCCTATTATAAATTGGCGACTTATATCGCCCCGAACTCATTTTTCTTCCCACGCCACATCTACATCTGGGAGGCATTTGAGGCGTTGGTGAATGACCAAACGCCAATAGATATGCTCACGGTTGCAGACAAACTGAAGGCAATGCGTCGTTTTGATGATGTTGGGAGGGATGCGTATTTAACGCATTTGCTGACCAATATCCCCACATCGCACAATGTTGAGGCATATGCCCAAATCGTGCAAGGTAACGCGGCAAGGCGGATGCTGTTGCAACTCGCGGAAGAAACCAAACACATGGCGATGAACTCGACTATCAGCATTACCGAACTGATAGCCAATGTGGGGGCGGCAGTGGACAGAACTGCCTCGCAACTACTGACCCCAGAGATAGCGCCTATTGGCAAATACCTAAACGGGTTGCTAGACAAAATCGAAGATGCGACAAAATCGCCGTTGAAGATGGCACTCATGCCAACAGGCGTCGCTGAATTGGATGCGCTGATTGGGGGGTATCAACGCAAAAAGGTGTATGTGGTGGCAGGACGCACCCATAACGGTAAATCCACACTGGCGTATGCCTCAGCCATTGCCTGTGCCAAAATGGGCAAATCGGTGGCAATTTACAACACGGCAGACGGGGATGCAGAATCGGTGATGATGTCGCTCCTCGCCATCGAATCAGGCGTTAGCACACTGGATATGGCGACAGGTGTGACCCCGCAACAATATCAAGCAATTATCAAAGGGGCAGGCACATTGGCAGAATTGCCAATATTCATCAAATCAGATAAAAACCTGACCCCACGCGGATTGATGTTACACGCCCAAGCGATACAATTCGTGCATGGGTTAGACATCATTTTTGTGGATTATGTGCAAGCCATGAGTGGCGCACCAAACCAAACGGATTATGACCGCAACAAATACATCGCAGAAGCACTGAATAAAATCGCAGATAAACTGAATGTGGCGGTAGTGGAAATGGCACAAATCAACCGAGCAGGGGCAAATGGAGTGCCAAATGTGTCACACATCGAAGGCAGTGGGAAATATGAGCAATTCGCCTCGGTAGTGGTCATCGCCTATAAAGAGAATCTGTATAAACCAGATGCACCAGCCGACAAACTATCATTCTTGGTGCAAAAGAATCGTGTCTCAGGACGAACAGGGACAGCACATGCGCGAATGAATTTACAAACCACCGCGCTCACCGATTGGCATGGGGATTAAAACAAAAACCCCTCTGAGGGGTAAGCAGAAGGGCTTTTGCATCTAACATCTATGTGTGTAATTTAGCACAGACGTTAGAAATTGTCAATTAGCCACTTGTAAATAACATATCTCCTATGTTATAATAAAGAGGTATTGATGAGCAACACCAGATTATCCGACACAAGCCGAAAGTGAGAAAATGATATGGCAGATATTTTACCAGCAGAAGAAACCGAACAAGATTGCGTCATCCCGCGTCCGTATGAATCGCTCAGTGATGCGGATGCGGTTTGGTTGCGCGACCAATTGGAAATCGTCAATGAACGTGTGAGTGATATTTATGCTCACGACTATGATGCTATCCCCGCCGACTTGGATGCGGTCAACAGCGCATATATCGCCCTCGAAATGGAACTGGCGATGCGCGGTCTGGCAGATGAGGATGGTGAATGATGGTCATCAAAGTGGAATATCCCCTCACCATCGCCCTCAATGAAGACGATTTGTTGGCTATGCAAATTGGACATCCAGATATACTCAAAGCGGTGGAAGTCCGCCTTGCCACCCTCAAAGAAGAGGCAGACCTTGCCCTCGCGCAAGTGAACGACTTGCTCAATGACGGCTATACCATGATTTTCCGTGAACGGGTGAAAGATATACAAAGTGAGTCGTTGCACCTGTTCTTTTATCGTCCACCGCTCCCCGCCGAAACGGTTGAGCAAACCGCCATCAAGGAAGCGATTCGGCTATATAACAACCCGCCAGCGATGGATGGGGCAGGGGAACATCCCGACACGATTCGCTTGCGGTTGGTGATGGAAACCTTGTTCAAGACAGGACTGTATCCAGATGCCACCAATGACGACACGCAAAAACTGGTCGCGGTGAATATTGGGGAGGTGGGATGGTGATGAAACTGGAAATCCCAACCATCGTGTTAATCGTGGTGGTGTTGGTGGTGGGCTTGCTGATGGATAGCAAGCGCCCCCGCCTGACCATGAAGCAAGCAGACCGCGCCATTTTTGACGGGAAGTAGGTGATGTTATGGACGACATGAAACTTATCATTCATCGGAATTTGGATGGGGTCTTGAATGAAACAACACTCAAGATAATCCAAATCGGGGACACATATTATGTGCCTACTTATGGGAAAGCCAAAAGCATTGAAGCGATGGTCGTGAAAGCCATCAATCGGTATGCGAATTCAGCATTTATGGTGACGATTCGCATTGGCAAGTTTGATTTGATGCTGACCTACACCAGCACGCCAGAGACCAAATTGTGCGGGTATCTATTCACCCTGCGTCATGATGGGGTCATCCTCAGCACTGTGACCGAGAGTCAGGTGCATTATCGGGCGGCGATACGCACCATCCAAAAGCAAACGAGCGTGTGGCTGAAATGGGCGCGATTCACATTCGATACCAAGAGCCACATTTTCCAGACCTATGGGCTGGTTTGGGCGGATGTGACCGACCTCGCCTCATGGAAGGCATGGGTGTGGGATTCGTTGTCACGGGGTGGAGTCGCACACATCAAATCCTTAGACGATGCGTGGGAACGCCAAGAAGCCACCCTGATTCCGTTAATCGAAAATGTCATTAGTGAGGTGAAGCATGAACTCGCCAAGACCGCCTAAAGAATTTATCATCGTGCCAGTGGTTGAAACCCCTCTGCTGAACAAATTGTATGAAGAGGGGTGGGATGTGGTGCATCTGCAATTTACGGATGCAGGCTTCTTGCGTGGGGTGTTCTCGCGGGATAAAGCCGTCGTGCCAGTGCTTACACCAGAGCCGACCCCCAAACCGACTCTCATCAGTGAGGCGACACCCATCACCCCACCAGCGCCCGTCACCGAGCAACCGATTATTCCGCCTGCCCCCGCCCCAGAGCCGACCACCGACCAACCCGAAGCGGAATCGGTGGATGAGGCGCACACTGAAGATACGACACCGCCCAAAGGGGATGAGCAACCCGTCATCATTGTGATGCCCAATCTCTACCCCCCAATGGATTTTGAGACGGAAATGCGCCGTATTCGTGCGGACAACTCACTTTCGCCAATGGAGAAAAATGAGGCGATTAAGAAGGCAGGGAATGAAATTGCCCTTGCCAAAGCGCGGATAGCAGGTGAGCAAGCGTGGGATGCGTGGAATCGCCTGTACCCGGTCTCCGAGAACTTTCGCTTTTCATTATTAGAAGAAAAGGCAGGTGCAAAATGACAATATCGCCATTAGAACTGCACCACAAAATCAAAGGGGTACAGCCAGCGCAAATCGAGCAAATTGTCAATCACCTAAAAGAATTGACCTTGTTTGGCGATGCAGATTATATCGTCCCCGCCGACATCCAAGACAACCTCGAACCGCTATCGCAATGGTATCCAGATGATGAAAAGACGCAAGCCGTGTTGGATGAAATTTGGCGCAAAGTGAAAGACATGCACAGCACCACAGGCAAGGCGGTATCGTGGTTGGCAATTCAGCAAGAGATGATACGCGAATTGGAAATGCAACGGGATGCGGCAATCATCACGGCAGATGAGGGTATCTATGAGGTTCTCGCCGACCAGGGGATGATGTTACTGGATGCACTTGAAGCGTGTGGCTGTGATGAGGAAGAAGCAAATATATTTTTGGAGGTCTTTTGCGATGACGCCTCCACCATGCCCGAATCGGCAAAGGAACTGATACGCCAAGCTGTTCAAATTGTTTATGATGCAGAAATGGAGAAACTGAATCATGGCTGACCAACCGACCACGCAACCGAGCGTGACTGAAGCACAACTCAATGCCGTGATGGTCGTCATCACGGACAAACTCGGCGGGGTATTTGTCACCCCCTCTGCCATTGAACCCATCCTCGAAAGCATGGTGAATGAGAATAATGCCCTCGCGCCCATTGCTAACACGGTATGGGACATCGCCCAACGGATGCACAAGCAAACAGGCGAAGCACTCACCCTGGTGGCGATGCAAAAAGCGATGATGGACGAACTTCACGCGCAACGCAATTTTGCAATTAGTAAAGCCACAATTGAGGGGTGGGATAACGGGTTTAAGGACGGACTTCATGCTTCGGAAGAAATGCGTGAGGAGTGGCAGTTTACCTTTTTTCAGGGTGTGGCGGATAACGAAATTGAAGGGCTTGAAGAAGAGCAGGTTTTAGATTTTGCCGAAATCTTCTACGAAGGGCGTTTGGACGACACCGCCAAAAAGATGCTTTATGACCTGATTATTTATGTTCACCAGAAATATGTGGATGAATTGGCAGAGGTGGATATTTAAGCCATGCTCACCCAGACCGTGCTTCCATTTATTGACCTGCGCCCGTTCTGCCCGGTATGTAAACAACACACGGACGAGCTGGTGCAGGCATACCCCATCACACCGCATTTACGGCTGTGTCGGGGCTGTTATGACCGTCTAGGTATAACGATGGATGCGTTTGAGGAAGCGCCAGCAGGCGAAATTCGCTTCAAAATTGCAACGGATGACCAAGAAGCCCTCAGCTTGTGGAAAGCGCGAGAACGGGTGCAACTGGTCAAACATGCGCTCCAACGTTTGACGGCTGGTTGTGTACTCAAGATAGATGACATCCCTGCCAATTTGGATTTGCCGTGTGGGAATCGTCCGCATTGCCCCAAGTGTCGGCGGGATGCCCAATACAGCGCAGGTATCCGCCAGCAGACCGTCCGCCATAATCGCGGTTTACCACCGATGACAATGGCATTCCCCGTATGTGAGCGTTGCGGGCAGGTGCATAACAACCGAATTGAATGGAACGGGAATCCTGCGACATATTGCGTGCGCTGTGAGGACGAAATAGCCGTCGAAACGCACTACAAGAATCGTCAGATATTCCGCGACCATGACGGCACACCCTTGGATGATGAAGGGATATTAGACAAACTTGCCACCTATCGCCGTGAATTGTTTATTAGAGGGGTACTCCCCAATTATTGGTACATGTTAAAGGAAGCCAACTTATGCCAGAAGAAACAATAGCCATGCAAATGAAAGCCATCACCATCCATCAGCCGTGGGCATCGCTCATCGCCAGTGGCG
>CALDGT010000959.1 GCA_937942935.1 uncultured Chloroflexota bacterium
AAATTGGCTCGGGTGATGGTTTATATGTGGATATGTGTAGTATGACCACTTAGCGCGAATTGCTTCGTGTAGAAGAACATATTCGGGATTACATCGAAAAAGGGGCAGAATTGGTTTATGGTGGCAATCGTCGCCCCGATTTGGGACCCCTTTTTATTGAGCCAGCCGTCTTGATTCATGTTGACCATTCGATGAAGGTGATGCAAGAAGAAACCTTTGGTCCCATTATCCCCATTATGAAAGTCTCTAATGAGCGCGAAGCGATTCGTTTGGCAAATGATAGCGAGTATGGGCTTGGTGCATGTATTTATACCCGTGATTTGGCACATGGTGAATTATTAGCCACCCAAATTGATGCAGGCACTGTGGCGATTAACCGCAATAGTGCGGGTGTTGCCGCTTCTGTATCGCTCCCATGGGGCGGAAATAAGGCGAGTGGGGTGGGGCGGCGTGGTGGACCAGAAGGGTTATATCGCTTTACAAAATCACTCTCTGTATTCACCGACTCACTCATCGGCACAAGACCATCACTCACGCTCCTCGACCCCATCACCTTTTTTGGTGTGAAGGCGATGCGAATTGTACGGCGATTTGTGCCTGATATTTAAGCGCGGTACTTTATCATGATAAATCGGTGAGGGCGCTATATTGCGCCCTTACTCACAAATGATTAGAAAGAAGTGTTTTAGTTCATTAGTCATTGAGGGATATGCAATATGGGTTCTTTTCTAAAGCGAGTGCAACAGGGTGAGCCACCCAAAAAACCGAATAACTCCGAAGAAAATGATTTTAGCGATATTGAAGATGAGTTAGATTTAGATGCGCGGGTTGGGGGAAATGCTCCCAAAAAACCGACACCACCGCCTCCTCCTGCCGAAGTTAAACCAGAAACCCCACCATCTGCTTTTACTGGTTCGGTACAACCAACGGGTGTGTTAGATTCCCCACAAAAATTAGATACAGGGTATGTTGTCCCACCCAAACGGCGTACAACCGCTAATGTGAGAAAACTTCGCAAACAATTGCGCTCCAAATTATTGGCAATCCCCGAAGAAATGGATGGATGGAAGCGCAACGACCCCGAAAAACAAAAAATTGTGATTGAGCGTCTTGTCGAAATCCTCAAAAAGATGAATGTGTCGCTCTCTAAAGCCGAATTTGAAGAACTCAAAGAAGGATTGCTTAATGATTTGCTCGGATTTGGTGCGATTGAACCCCTTGTTCAAGACAAAACTTATTCCGAAATTATGGTCAATGGCGCAGAGGTGATTTTTGCCGAACAAAAAGGTAAATTGCGTGAGACCGAAATTGTTTTTGATGATGAAGACCATGTGATTTGGACGGCTCAACGGATTGTGCGCCCACTCATGCGGACATTGAATCGTGCCAATCCGATGGTAGATGCGCGTCTGCCAGATGGCTCGCGGGTGCATATTGTCTCGCAACCCTCTGCTTTATGTGGAACAACAATTACTATCCGTAAATTTCCAGATAAACGGTTAACTGTAGAAGATTTGGTCAAATTTGGCTCATTTACAGAAGATGTCGGCAAATTTTTTGAGGCGTGTGTAGTCTCGCGCTTGAATGTGGTTGTTTCTGGTGGTACTGGGTCTGGTAAAACGACGTTGCTCAATGTGTTGAGTTCATTTATCCCAGAAGATGAGCGGATTATCACCGTAGAAGATTCTGCCGAATTGAATTTGGCACAACGGCATGTTGTCCGCCTCGAAACAGCCCCACCGATACCGGGTACAGAAGATGAGGGGAAACTGGAAATTCGGGATTTGGTCAAAGGGACACTCCGTATGCGTCCAGACCGCCTTGTCATTGGTGAATGTCGTTCTGGTGAGGCGCTCGATATGCTCCAAGCCATGAATACGGGGCATGATGGTTCTTTGACCACGGTCCACAGCAATAGCCCCCGTGATGCGATTGCCCGTCTTGAGACATTATGTATGATGGCAGGGATGAATTTGCCCGTGTTCGTCATCCGCGCACAAATTGCCAGCGCGTTGAATTTGATTGTGCAACAAAGCCGTTTGAAAGATGGCTCGCGTAAAGTGGTGCAAGTCACTGAAGTGCAAGGTATGGAAGGCGAAAGTGTGGTCTTGCAAGATATTTTTGTCTATCGGACAGAAGGACAAAAGGAATCGGGGTATTCGCATGAAGGTGGTGGGACGATGCAGGCAACTGGCTTCCGCCCTAAATTTGTAGACAAGTTCAAGCAATATGGCTTTAACTTGCCCGGTCGTATCTTTGGTGCGGGGCAAAATAAATTCTAAAAAAATAGGGCGTGATAGCACGCCCTATTTTTATCTCTTAAATCTTCATATCTACCCGTTGGGGTAGGATGAGGGTGAAGGTTGACCCTTTATCTAATTCACTCTTCACGACAATATCGCCACCCATCATCATCGCAAAACGCCGACTAATCGCAAGCCCTAATCCCGTTCCCCCATATTTGCGCGTAGAAGAACTGTCTACTTGTGAAAAATCTCGAAATAGTTTGCTGGCTTGCTCTGGTGACATGCCAATGCCTGTATCAATGACATCAAAATTCATGGTGGCTTCTGCCCCTTCACGATGTTGTGATGGCGTAATCACCAAGCGAATTTCGCCATTTTCGGTGAATTTGCTGGCATTATTAAGCAAATTGAGCAAAATTTGGCGCACTTTCATGCGGTCTGCATGAAGTTCTAAGCCTGCGACATCTGGCAATGTCAACCGATTATGATTTTTATCAATCATTGGGCGGATGAGCGTCCCGATTTCTTCTATGAGTGATGCGAGGTCAAATGTCTCTAATGCGAGTTCCATTTTGCCAGCTTCAATTTTAGATAAATCGAGGATGTCATTGATGAGTTTGAGCAGATTTTCGCCAGATAAACGGATTTTTTCGATGAACCCTGCCATTTCATCTAATCCCGCTTCTTTTAATTCATCTATAGAGAGTTCACTATAACCTAAGATGGCATTGAGAGGGGTGCGTAATTCATGACTCATGTTGGCTAAAAAGGCAGATTTAGCGTAGCTGGCGGCTTCTGCCGAATCTTTGGCGAGGGTGAGCGCCTCTTTTACGGCTTGCTCTTGACGGCGTGTGACGGTGACATCTAATAAAACCGCCACCACCAAGGCGGCGACTATGCCTGCTACCAACAGGGCAAGTGTAAATAATTGGATGCTATTTTGTCCTTGTGCATAAATCTCGCGCCCAAGTATGACACGCAAAATCATAGAAGACCGCCCATTGATATTGGGGATGACTTGATAGGCGGCGATTTGTTCTTCACTAAGCTGTTGAATAAGTCCATCCTCTGGTGATGCCAGCAGTTGTGCTTGAGCATCTAAAACATCTTCGGGCAATGATTCATCGCGCACACGGAAAATATCAATATTGAGGCGGGTTGTCTCGCGTAATTCTATGATGAAAGATTCATCTATAAAGCGCCCCCAAATAATTATTCCTTTTGCTGGACCTGCACGCTCCCCTGTGAGGATATTATGTGAGACAACCATCATCATGCCTTGTGGCAACATGATGAATCCACTTTGACTATCTAATTCTTGCGGTAAGTGACGGAGTGTGCCTTCAGATGTCAAATACGGTTCAATACTACCCGGTATACTGGTTGGTTTATCATTGATGAGGTCGTATGCCCCCTCAAAAATCCGCTTACCCGTGTTATCAATATAAAATACCAAATTGATGCCGAGTGTGGTGAACGTGGTATCATTAAGGTTGCTAGAACGATATTCTTCATTAGCATCTTGAATAAATTGATAGGTGTCATCCCAATGAGACCAATCTTCATTGAGATTCACAAAGGCTTTACGTTGTAAATCTAAACCATTTAATGCACGCGCTAAATTTTGACGTGCATCTGATTCTTCTAATTTGAGATAATTATCGAGAAATGTTGCGCGTGAGGCAATATAAACTAACCCTAAAAACAGGATGAGTGTGATGATGATGATGAGCAATACTCGAAAACGTGCAGTCATAAGAACTAATCTCTTTTATTGTGTGGCGTATCCTGTGTGTTATCCCTATATTATCTCTTTTTTAAGTTTTGTGCATAACATGAGGTTTAGTTGATGATGACTTCTGCCCCAAAAGACCGCCCTCCACTGATATCTCCTCTGTTACTTGGGGTATTAATCGGGCTAATTGGTATGACTGCGATTTTGCCCGGTGGCTATGATGGCTGGTTATATTATTTCAATCCATGGTATTCCCGCACCACAGCACCTGCTTGGGTTCATGGATTTCTTGCACCACTCACTATTTTGCCACCTTATCCCGCGCCATTTCGTTGGATGGTGGTTGTGATTCTTACTGCACTAAGTATTCGATTAGCCATCATGGTCTTTGGTGGGCGCTGGATATGGGTTATTTTTAGTGTGCCGTTTTTATGGACGATATGGCTTGGTCAAATCGAATTATTCACCGTTCTCAGCCTTATTTTGGGGTGGTGGGCGGTG
>CALDGT010000960.1 GCA_937942935.1 uncultured Chloroflexota bacterium
TGCAAGGCGATTCCGCCCAAAAAGACCAACACCCCATATAAGACAGGGCGCAATGCCAAGCGCCAATCTTTGGTCACATTTCGGCGGACACCCCATAAGCCCCAAGCGACTGTAAACAGCCCTGCGAATAAGAAGATGGGCAAGGTGATATAATCAAAATTCGGCAATTGGGCAGAAGGTGCAATCACCTGAGACCGTTCAAAACTGCCAGAATCAAGGTCGCGCATCATCACAGGGTCTGTGGAACGCACCAACCAATCTACTAAACGGATAGCGATAAAATTGAGCATGATGGTGTTAATCACTTCATGCGCCCCTGTAAAGGCTTTGAGTAACCCCGGTATCATACCCCACAATGCGCCACCAAGCATCCCAGCCATCAAAACGAGAGGGATATGAAGCAAGGCGGGCAACCCTGTGAATAATGATGAAAAACCGACCCATGTGGCGAGTGTTGTGCCGATATACATCTGCCCTTGCCCACCGATATTGAATAAGCCTGTCTTAAAGCCTAATGCTACCGCCAACCCCGCAATGATATAGGGGATAGCACGCATGATGGTTTGTTCAACACTAGCAGGGAAAAATAATATCGCACTCCCGCCGACATGAGCATAAACGACATCTGGAACATCTCGAATTTCGCCATCCGATAATTCACGCTCAACCGTTTTCATGCCAAATGTGGCGGTTGCATCGCTCAAAATCAGCAATTGATTATTCGGGCGCAAGATGACTAATTTTTCTTTTAATACCGCAGGCAATTCTTCTTCGAGCGCGGTGATAATCGTGGTATTGGTCAGCAACCCACTGCTATACAAATTAGCGACCAATAACAATTGGTTGGATAATTGGGGAATATCACCATCTGCCACATCAACACTCGCCAAGCGGTCATTGTTCGCCACCAATTGACGGGTACGCGCAATCCCATTCGGTTTTTGTGGGTCAAAACTCAGACGGTGCATATCGGCGAGGTCTTGGGCATCTTGGTCAACCGATGTCATACCCAATTCTTTCATCAACACCAAATGTTCAAAAGCGCGAAATACACGATTAAACGGGCGCGAATTGAGCAATAACAACACATCGGTTAATTCTTCATTGGTGTATAGCGTGGCGACAGAAGCACCTGCATCGGGGACACTCACACAACCCGATGCAAGTTGTTCTTCTGAGGCTTCAGTGATGGTTGGCAAAAATGCTTCAACATCGGCGCGAATATCGCTATCTACGACATCTAAGGTTGCAAAACGGGCGATAAATTCATTCCGTTCTTTTGTCCCCACCTCGCGCAAACCGAGCAAAAATGTCCCAAATCGGCATAAACGGTCATCTCCCACACGGGTGATTTCTGGGATGATATTGCCAAATGTCTCTAGGGCATCATCGGTATTCAAATCGGGGACAGCCGAATATGTTTCTAATACAGACCCATAACGGCGCAACGTATCAATGCCGATGCGGGCGGTGGCGCTGGTACGCTCAGAAATTTGGCGTAACACATTAAATGCCAACGGTTGTCCATCTGTGGCTTCGAGCCGTTTGATAAAATCGAGCGCCATATTGACATCATTTGGCGACATAATCGGGTTAATCGCAATCCCTACCGAGCCTTCGATAAGACCCGAATAGGCGAGCCCAGCTACATTCAAGCCTTTGCCAATATCTCCACCGCTACGGGTGAGGATGATGAACGGCACAGCAAAAATCAGCGCAGTGAGGACGGCAAAAATCGGGACGAGCGATGGCGAAATACGCCCCCATACGCTCCCTATTCTACCCAATAAACTTAGCGATGTTGGTTTCGTAGATTCAGTCATGTTGTTGCGCCCCTTCTTTAATGCCCGCCATGAGCAACCCAATTTTCTCGCGGTCTGCACCTTCACCGGGGATGATGTCTATAATCTGCCCCGCATACATCACCGCGATTCTATCTGATAACCCCATGATTTCATCTAATTCAGTGCTGACCAACAACACCGCCACACCTGCATCACGCATTTTGACCAATTGATGATGAATAAATTCAATTGACCCCACATCAATCCCGCGTGTTGGTTGGGCGGCGATGAGCAATTTTGATGGGCGCGAAAATTCGCGTGCGACCACCGCTTTTTGTTGATTCCCACCCGATAGCGAGCCAATATTCACATAAATATTGGGCGTCCGCACATCATAATTGTCTATCCATGCTTTGGATTGTTCGTCTATGGCTTCGTCATCTGCCACAATCCCGCGTGAGAACGGTTTGGCATAATAAGTTTGAAGTCGCATGTTATCTCGAATCGAAAATCCTTTAATCATGCCATATTTTTGACGGTCTTCTGGCACATGCGAAATGCCTGTCTCGGTGACATGGCGCGGGGTCATGTGGGTGATTTCGGTATCTACCAAGCGAATGCGACCATTTTCGACAGGGCGTAAACCCGTGATGGCTTCGATTAATTCTGTCTGACCATTGCCTTGCACCCCTGCAATCCCCAAAATTTCGCCCTCATGGACTTGGAGCGATAAATTTTTGACCGCTTGCAATTTTCTATCATCCAAAACGGTTAAATCGTGAATCTCTAAAACCACCTGCCCCATTTGGGCTTGGTCTTTTTCGACTTGGAGCAACACATCGCGCCCGACCATTGTCGAGGCGAGCATTTCTTGGGTGGTTGTTTTTGGGTCTGCCACCCCGACCACCTTCCCCAACCGCAAGACAGTCAGGTCATCACAAATCCGCAATACCTCTTTCAGTTTGTGCGAAATGAAGATGATGCTCACCCCGCGTTCTGTGAGGGTTTTCATCACCTCAAATAAGCCTTCGGTTTCTTGGGGGGTGAGGACGGCAGTCGGTTCATCCAAAATGAGGATTTTACATTCCCGATACAATGCCTTGATAATTTCGACCCGTTGTTGCACACCCACAGGCAAATCTTGGACAAGTGCATCGGGATTCACTTGCAAACCATATTGCTCAGAAATTTCTAAAATACGCTTTTTTGCCACACGTTTATTCAAAAACGGACCCACCACCGATTCTGTGCCGAGCATGATATTTTCGGTAACAGATAAAACAGGGACGAGTTGAAAATGTTGGTGTACCATCCCAATGCCTAACTTGATGGCATCGTTGGGATTATGAATGGTCACGGCTTGCCCATTCACCAAAATTTCGCCTTCATCGGGTGTGTATAACCCATAAATCAGGTTCATGAGGGTTGATTTTCCCGCGCCATTTTCGCCGAGCAACCCAAGTACCTGTCCGTGTCGTAATTTTAAGTTGATATGGTCATTTGCCAAAACACCGGGGAATTGTTTGGTCAGACCACGCACTTCTAAGACTATTGGGGCATCACTATTCATAAAACTATGCCTTTGTTAAAAACTTAACGAGTTATTTGGGTGATTATAGCCGTAAAGTGTGTTTTATGAAACAATGTGTGTCAGGAATTTGGGGTAAGGAAAATCATGTTTAAGTTTCTGCCTCATTATCATCCGTCATGAGCCGTTCATCAATAAATTCTCAAATTATGAGGAAAATGAACGAAAATTTCCTCAATAAAATAGGGCAAAAATCTGCCAATTAGGGTAAAATAAGGCGAGACGCAAATAAGCTGTGCAAAGCAATTAACAAAAACACTCACCTCTGCACATATCTTGAAATACCCTCTATATTGATGCGATGAATTTACTATAGGCAGGAGACTTCATAATGGCATATTATTATAATGAACCTTCACGCACATTTAGCGAATATCTTTTGGTTCCTGGCTATTCCTCAGTTGACTGTATACCAAACAATGTAACACTCAGAACCCCCGTTGTGAAATATAAAAAGGGTGAAAGTCCAGAAATTTTCATGAATATTCCCCTTGTATCGGCAATCATGCAATCCGTCTCCAATGATACAATGGCTATCGCTTTGGCACGCGAGGGTGGGATTTCTTTTATCTACTGTTCTCAACCCATCGAGCAACAAGTGGCGATGGTCAAAAATGTAAAACGTTATAAGGCGGGATTCGTCTCTAGTGATTCAAATCTTCATCCCGATAACAATTTGGCAGATGTCCTCGCATTAAAACAGAAAACCGGACACTCTACTGTCGCAGTTACAGATGATGGAACAGCAACGGGTAAGTTGCTTGGTATCATCACGAGCCGCGATTACCGTGTCAGCCGCATGGATAAAGAGACAAAAGTCTCCGATTTTATGACCCCATTGAGCAAACTGATTTATGCTCAAGAGGGCATTAGTCTAAGCGAAGCAAATGACATTATTTGGGAACATAAAATCAACATTCTGCCTATTGTTGATAGTAATCAACGTTTGGCGGCATTTGTCTTTAGAAAAGATTATGACATCCATAAGACAAATGTGAATGGATTGCTAGATTCATCTAAGCGTTATATCGTCGGTGCTGGAATCAATACCCATGATTATGAAGAACGAATCCCTGCTTTGGTGGATGCGGGTGTAGACATCCTATGTAT
>CALDGT010000961.1 GCA_937942935.1 uncultured Chloroflexota bacterium
GGGCGCAATTGTGCCGATGGGCGCAAAAGTCGGATGGGGCGGGGTAGATAATCCTTCAGAACTGCACATTCATATTTTTGCGGGGGATGATAATACCTTCACCCTGTATGAAGATGATGGCATCTCGCGTCACTATCAAAACGGGGTGTATGCGACCACGACCCTAAATCAAACTTGGTCAGAAAATAAATTGACTTTCACGATGTATCCCGCCGAAGGGGAATTGAGCGTCATCCCAGAAGAACGGACAATTCATTTGGCTGTTCGTGGCATTTTCGCGGGGGATGTTGCGCTCAAAATAGACAATATCGCGCTACAATCCGTCACCGAATATGACCCACACACCGAAACATTGCGTATCACCATCAAACACGTCAAGCCGACCAGCAAATTAGTGATGACAGTATCGGCGGGGGCAGTTTTGCTCTCGCGCAGGAATCGGCAAAAAGAGACCTTGCTTCGCATGTTGCGCTTATTCCGTCTGCATACAGGCACACGCAACCGCTTGGCAGATATGTTGAATGACATCATCGCTAATCCAGATAAAATCGCGCCATATTTGCTCGCTATGACTGAATCGCAATCTCGCGCCTTATGCGAAATACTATATGATGCGGGGATTCATCA
Organism: uncultured Chloroflexota bacterium; assembly: GCA_937942935.1. GTDB lineage: Bacteria > Chloroflexota > Anaerolineae > Aggregatilineales > Phototrophicaceae. The sequence goes on from CALDGT010000961.1 coordinate 628, forward strand.
TGTCGCGGATACACACTATCCGACCTTGCTGGTCTTGTGGAATAATCGGGATGATGAGGCAATCACCTATCGGTATAGCGACTTATATTTGTTTTTTGGTGGTGTGACGGCGAATCATCGGGCGAGTATCGCCCCGCGTTATGCTATTTTTACGCCAAAAATTCAGACATGGACACATGGCGCGAATGATGTACATCATCAACGCACGCAATGGTCGTTGCAACTGGATTATCACAATTTGGCGACTGTGCGCGAAGCCTATACCGAATCATCGCCGTGAGGAGATAAGATATTTTTATCGGGGAAAAACAGGCGATTTGTAGGGTGGCACTAGCGTAGCGTATGTGCCACCGTCTAGCGGTTGTGCCACCGTTTGGCAGGTAGAAATTGTTTGTTAATTGTGGTGGGACAAAAACAAAAAATTAAAAAAGGACATTTCATCATGAAACGCATCTATTTTTTTCTTATTATCACCATCATGCTCATCTCATCCCTAACAGCACACGCCCAAACAGGAGGGATTTATCGGGCGACATTTGAATCGGACGGGGTATTTTTGACCATCGAAATTTTAGACGATGACCTCGCCCATTTTGAATTGGGCGATTCCGCCAATCCAGATGAACCCCTGTGGACATCGCCAATGGTCGCCAAAACCGATTATGTGGGCGCATCTGAACTCGAATTGCCATCCAAAAATGAAATCGTCACACCTGATATGCGCCTTGTCGTGGATGGTGAGGCATTATGTGTGACCATTTTTGACCGCACCTATGACCCAGAATTGACCCTCACCACCCTCTGCCCAAATATCAATGAGACAGACATCATCGGCTTGACCTTTTCGGCAGAAGGCACAACCGATATTTATGGGCTTGGCGAACAATTCAGACGGCGCGGTGGCACAGATGGCAACTGGATGGGGAATCGGCGTGTGATGTTGAATCAGTATGGCAATAGCCTCACCCCATTCAACGGGGGCAATGTGGGGAGCGCCCAATTTCCCATTTTATACGCACTCGGCGCAGATACCCAAAATTATGCGCTGTTCGTAGACCATGCGTATCAGCAATATTGGGCGTTCAATGCCGACCCGTTCATCATGCAAACATCTGGCGCTCCTATCCGTTGGTATGTCATGACGGGCGAAAATGTGCGCGATTTGCGTTCTGATTATTTAGAACTGACAGGCACACCACCCGTCCCACCGCGCCAATTGTTTGGCTTGTGGGTATCGGAATATGGTTATGATAATTGGGATGAATTAAAAGGCGTTCTCGATTCTCTGCGCGATGCCAATTTCCCCGTAGATGGCTTTGTACTAGATTTACAATGGTTTGGTGGCATTAATGCCCCTA
>CALDGT010000962.1 GCA_937942935.1 uncultured Chloroflexota bacterium
TATGTATTATCGGAAAGTGGATGGAATGGCTATGAACAAGTACCGCAAAATAGTCGCCCATTCCGTTGGACATCTGAGCCAACTGCCCGATTGATGCTAGATGTATCGAATAGTGGGTTCGATGCGACTGCGACTTATCATGTGTCGTTTGTGATTGCTGGTTATTTAGAAGAAGAAGTGGTGAATAGCCTAACCTTGAGCATTAATGGTGTTTCTGTCTTGTTAGAACGCTCTGCCGATAGGTATGTGGGGCAAATTTCTGGTCAATATTTACTCAATCCTACACTAGAACTTGTTTTTCAGACCAGTCGTGTGAGTAATCCATTTGATTTGGGGATACAAGATGGTCGGAAATTGGGAGTTGCGATTGGTGAACTCATCATTGACCGATTGATTGAATGAGGATGAAACAATGAGATTGATAAGAAGATTCAATTGGGTGCATATTGGTGTAATTAGTATTTTACCCATTATTTTAGCCTTCATCAACTCGAATTGGATCTTTAATTTGAGTATGGCAGATGATTATATCTACTTGGGCTATCAACTCGATTTTTCTAAATATATTGGCTGGCATCCATCGGATAGCTCTTATTTTATAGAACGCTTGATAGTCATTATCCCTAGCGCAATCATTCGTCAAATTTTTTCGCCTGTGGTAGCTAATTTTATCCTTCACTTGGGTGTGTATTATTTGGCTATCTATTCTGTATATGGGATTCTAAATAAACTATTCAATGCGCGTATTGCCATTTTTATTGCTATATTATTCGGGCAGTACCCACTCATTATGCGTGCAACGGGCTGGGATTATCCCGATGGTTATGCACTCGCTTTTTTCTCTGTCGCCATTTTATGTCTAACCTATTCGATTCAGTCGCGTTGGCGACCACTTTATCTAATAGGGGCGGGGGCATCGTTTTTGTTGATGATAAATGCCCACTTTTTTAATCTATTTTATGCTCCCGCCTTAGCCATTTATCTATTATTTCTCGAAAGAGATTTATATAAAAAGCCAATTCATCTCTTTAAGACAGGGATATATGTTTTTATAGGGATTATCGCTGTTTATATCCCCCAAGCCCTATTTTATTATCAGATGACGGGTAATTTATTATTTTCTAATTCAATCGGTACAGCACAAACCAGCACACAAGCCCTCTATTATTTCTTGTTGAATAATTATTCTCAAATAACAGCTAATTGGCATCTCTTTTTGGTGGGAATTGCGGTGATGGCAATTTGGCAATTGATGACCATCACGAAGATGCCTACTTTGCCTCCACTCACGTCCCACTTAAGCACTCGCCACATAATGAAGACTGTTGTCGCGCTATTTATTACGTCTTATGCGGTTATTATTGGTTGGAGATTGCTCGGATTTTTATATATCAATGTCTCCTTTTATCATGCGAATATCATCATGAGTGCTTTTTTGGTGTTGGGTGGGATATTATCTTATATCATCATGCAACTTTCATCACGCCAATTTTTTTTGGTTGGAATAATGGCATTTTTTGCTCCTATTTTAGCATTCACAATTACCCATCAGTTTGTTGCACAATTTACATTTGGAGTATATTGGGCATTATTTTGGGTGACTATTTTGTTTATTGTGCTGGTGATATTGGTTAAAAATACCCAAATTCGGTTGTATACTGTCATTTTACTGATGATATCGCTTAGTGTTTTTATAGGAAATAGTCATCATATTCGTATTTATAATAGTAACCCTCATTATAATCGAATGAAGTATGAAACCACTGTGAAAATAGCAACCGCCATTAATCAACGGTATGAAAATGTGAGTTTGGATAATTTTCGTTTTTGGTATACCTTTAATGACCCAAAATCACCAATTATTGAATCTGTAATTTCTATTTATTTATGGGGATGGGATAGGTATGCTGTTGACCGACAGTTTTCGACAACTTTCTTTGATACAAAAGAAATTATTATTCTCACTAGCCTCGATACCGATAGTTCCATAAACTTTTATAAGAGTTCTCTTGTATCATCTATCCAAGCAAATAGCTTAGATGAAATGGTGATAGATGATATTCATCTGATATTTACTGATATTTCTCTAATTTCAAGAGATACATTCAACTATTTTTTCAGTTCACAAGAGTTAGGTATTATTATAGATGAGTCGGGCTGGAATGGTTACGAAGCGACTGCAACACAATTTTATCGGTGGACGGCAGAACCCCAAGCCCGCTTAGTGTTCAATATACAAGAGGTCATCTTTGACACTCAAAGCAAATATCAAATATGCTTGAATGTGATGACCTCTTTAGAACAAGATGTGGTTGAAAGTTTTAGGTTATTTGTGAATGATGTTTCTATAGACCTCATTCGAGAGGGAAATTGGTTCATTGGCACAATAGATGGCACATTTTTAAGTGGGGATACAATGGAATTACGATTTGAGACCGATAGAGTGAGTAATCCCTTCGATTTAGGAATACAAGATGGGCGTAAATTGGGCGTTGCGCTCTCAGAATTGACAATTGCACCACTAGGTGATGATGAGTAGACTTCTATATATCATTCGTCAATAAGATGAGGGCTTGATTTATGAAATTATCGGTTGTCATTCCCGCACGCAATGAAGCAGGCAATATTGAACATACTGTTACCCAACTGCGCGATTATTTGGATAATGTAAATATCAGCGATATTGAAATTTTGGTAGTGGATGATGGGTCATCAGATACCACATTCGATATTGTCTCTGCGCTTCATGACCAAGATGAACGGATTCGTGTGGTTAAAAATACTGGACGCAATGGTTTTGGGCGTGCAGTGACATTTGGCTTAGACCGCTTTACGGGTGATGCAGTAATTATTTGTATGGCAGATGCGTCTGATTCGCCCCAAGATGTCGAAAAATATTATTATATTTTACGTGACCAAGCCGATTGTGCATTTGGGTCACGGTTCATCAAAGAATCAAAGGTAGTAGATTATCCCCGCTTTAAGTTGGTGATTAACCGCATTGTCAATTTCTTTTTGAAATTGATGTTTCGGTCAAAATATAACGATACCACTAATGCGTTTAAGGGGTATCGGCGCAATGTGATAGAAGGATGTCGCCCCTTTATCTCGCCACATTTTAACCTGACTATCGAAATTCCTCTCAAAGCAATTGTGCGTGGTTATACCTATAAAATCACCTCTATTTCATGGCATAATCGCAAAGTGGGCAAATCGTCCCTCAAATTGCCAGAACAAGGTAGCCGTTATTTATATACCTTGTTATCGGTATGGTTTGAATATTTGCTCGTCCGCAGAGATACTTATCGCACCGATGGCGGTGTGTTTGAACCACTCACACATACCGATAACAC
>CALDGT010000963.1 GCA_937942935.1 uncultured Chloroflexota bacterium
ACCTGCGTCAGCACTTCCAGAGCACGGCGGTGCTTCTCTTCGTATGGCACTCCGCTGAGCGTCATTCCGAGTTCGACGTTTGCGACGATGCTGAGGTGGGAGATCAGGTTATAATTCTGAAAAACGAATCCGATTTTCTCATTTCGTATTTCCGCCAAATCGTTTTTACTTTTTAAGCTTAAATCTTCGCCATCCAAAAATAAATGTCCTTTATATTGAGTATCCAATGTACTTAATACATAGAGTAAAGTTGATTTTCCGCTACCCGAAGAACCCATAATAGAAGCAAATTGTCCCTTTGGAATTTGCAAATCAACATTCTTCAACCCAACAGGCAAAGCTCCATCGGAACTATCAAGATGATAATTATCGTATTCCAAAACCATCGGATGACGGTTATAGGGGTCATCTTGAATGATTCCGCCCGATGTTTTACCAGCGCCCCATGTGGCATATCCGCCGTAATCCCGCGCCCCAAGCCCAACTTCATCCCCAAAATAAATCGTTGGAGACCCCGGGTAAGTGAATTGCAATGCCGCCATCATCCGCATTTTGAGCAAGGCTTGGGTTAAATCGTTGGATTGCTCCCGAATGACAAATAATGCCCGACTGGTATCATGCGACCCCATCAAATTCATCATAGCATACCATGCAGGTGCGGGATAATCTTCTCGAATCGAATTGAGGACATAATCAAATGTAGATGGCGCTAAATAGTGCATGGTTTGGTCGCCATTATTATCGTTATCTGTCCATGTGCTATTGACCAAAAAGCCCAAAACAGCTTTACGATAACGATAATTCATAGTGGCATCCATTTGGTCGCCATATAACCACGGTGTCGCCTCAAACCACACTTCGCTATAAAGCGGTCCATTTAGACCATCATTATTTTTGACCTGATTGCGGAATTGCACCCAAAAATCATGCGGGATTTCATCTGCCACATCAAACCGCCAGCCATCCGCGCCGAGTGAATACCAGTGTTGGATAACCGCCAAACTACTACCAATACCATTATCACCATCATTATCCACATCAAAAACATAATCGCGCACCAGATTATCGGCTTGCCAATCTACTAAATTAGGGAGTGAATCATATCCCCACCACGATTCATATCGTTTACCATCATAACAAGGACCTGTGAACGGTGCGCCCAAAAATTGATAAAATGAGGCAAATGGCGATGTTGCCGATTCACACGCCCCACTACCATCATTCCCTAATGAGGGTTGTCCAGCAGAATTCCACCGATTATAACGGTCAAAATAGCGCGAATCTGACCCTGTATGATTAAATACACCATCCAAAATGATTTTTATCCCGCGTGCTACGGCTTCTGTCGCAAAG
>CALDGT010000964.1 GCA_937942935.1 uncultured Chloroflexota bacterium
CGCCTTGCTTTTTACTTGCGGAAAAATAAAAATAAAACCATTATCTGAAAGAATTACCCCTGCAACATCCTCATTAAATTTATTTTTGATTAATGGAAGCCAACCACTTATATGACTATCAGAGTTTACAAATTTACAATAATACTCAGATTCAAGAATATATTTTCTTAGTAAATTTTCAAGTATATTTGGTTTATCCGTTAATTCCATCTCAACACCTACTTGAGATTGTATCCAAGATGGGTTAGTTCCAGACAAAACTGAAAGAAAAGACCATGTATTTAAATCAAAATCTCTTTGAAGTTTAGCAACTGGCAAAGTAGCTCCGAAATCAGCACCTGTAATTGTTGATTTATTTGCGCTAAAAATAACAAAAACACCTTTATGCCCTAATATTTTATCAAAATTACTTTGTGTTCTTTTCATGATTATAGGGCGTGGGTCAATAACTGTAGATAATGTATCTATTAGAATTTCTGGTCTACCTTCGGCATCTATTATAAAATCACACTCTTCTGGCTCAGGTATATTATGATTTTGAAGTAAATCTACTATAACGATATCGGACTCTGCATAATTTTTAGGTATACGGCTATTATCTCTTATACCGCTTATTCTTAGTTGCGATATTTCATATTTTCTCCCAAAACTCCCATCAGCTATATTAAATCCCTTTTTACGCAAATAAGCGCCAACACTAGAATCAATATCCATAAGAAGAATTTTAGGTTTCGGATATCTAGGTTGTTCAGGCGTTTTATCAGTCACTGGTGGCTATCCTTAGTATTGAATATGATTTACGCTGTGATACAAGAACAATAGTACCATAATTACCATAAAATTACATTTAGGTATGATAAAGAAGTATAGAAGCGACAATTATTCTTTAATACACGAAAGACAGTGCTTTTAAGGTGCGTCTACATACCATAATCACTGTTATTTACACAACACACATCAGGAGTATCGTTTTATCGTATGTTTGAGAATTTATCGGTAGACGAATTTAAGGCACAATTCAAAGACAATAACACCCCTCACCTGCTATTGGATGTCCGCACTGTTGAAGAATTTGAAGAAGCACGCATCCCAGGGGCGGTGAATATCCCACTGGATGAACTTGATACACAAATCGCCCATATATCCGACTTGGCAGGAGATAACCCCATTGTCCTCGTCTGTCGTTCTGGAATGCGGAGCATGATGGGCGCAGAAATTTTACGTTATGGGGGAATCAAGCACACCCTATATAACCTAGAGGGTGGCACAATGGATTGGGCAATGAGTCGGTTTCCATTAGATAGTGGCAAAGCATAAAGGATAAGGAACTTTTACCATGTTACTCAAATATTTTTATGATGATGAATTAGCGCAGGCTTCGTATTTGCTCGGATGTCCGGGTGGTGGTGTGGCAATGGTCATAGACCCATCCCGTGATGTTGACCAATATATCCGTGTCGCACAAGAAAACGGGCTTCGCATCATCGGTGTGGCAGAAACACATATTCATGCCGATTATATCAGTGGCGGATATGAACTCGCCAAACGCACAGGCGCAAAATTATATATCAGTGAAGCAGGGCGTGGCGGGCAATTCGCGTATGATTATCCCGATTCGCCACAATTTGTTTATGTGCGCGAGGGGAGCATTATCACCATCGGCGCGGTAACAGTTGAGGTTTTATTCACACCCGGTCACACCCCTGAGCATATCATTTTTCAGGTGACTGATAACAATGCAAACCGTCCCATTGGGTTATTCACAGGCGATTTGTTATTTGTCGGGGATATTGGTCGTCCAGATTTGCTCGAAGTAGCTGTCGGTGTTGCGAATACCGCCAAAGCGGGCGCGTATCAACAATTCGATAATATTCAACGCCTTAAAACGATGCCCGATTATTTGCAGGTTTGGCCCGGACATGGTGCGGGGAGCGCGTGCGGTAAAGCATTGGGTGCGATTCCCTCTACAACACTCGGTTACGAAAAATTATTTAACCCTGCTTTTCAACATCAAACCGCCGATTCATTTGTGGATTGGTTGCTCGATGGTCAACCGCCTGCCCCACGATATTTTGCCCAAATGAAAAAGGTGAATCGTGTTGGCGCAACACTCATCTCTGAGTTGCCTACGCCAGCGTGGTTAAATGAAGCCATGTTGCATGAATTAGTCGCGCAAAATGCCTTCATTATAGATACCCGTCCAGCAAATGCGTTTGCCAAAAGCCATGTTCACGGGACAATCAGTATCCCTTATGAATCGAGCCAATTCAATACATGGGTAGGCTGGTTTGTAGATTATAACAAGCCGACTTATCTCATCATCGAAGAATCTGATTTAGCCAATGCCCTCAAATCTCTCCGTGCGATTGGGATAGATAATGTGGGTGGCGTGTTTGCGACAAAATTCGCCGAAAATCATCATATCCACTTGCGCCAAGTGAACCCAGATGAGGTGATGAACATCAAAGGGGCAGTTGTTTTGGATGTCCGTAGCCGAACAGAACGCGAAGAAGGGTATATCGCCAATTCGATGTTCATCCCCATGGGCGAATTATTGGGACGCTTAAACGAGCTACCAAAAGGCAAAACCATCATCACCCAATGCGGGTCTGGCATACGGTCACAAGTGGTTGCTAGTCTGCTCCAAAATCATAAATTTGATGTGATGAATATGGTCGGTGGCATAGATGCGTGGCGAAAAATGGGCTTGCCAATCGAATCTGGACATCTTGTACCTGCTTAATCATTAACAATTCCTAAAAAATTACAGAATATGCACAAAACAGGAAAATTGTCATGGAAAATTAAATTGACCTTTTTCTCTTTTGTGCATACACTATAAGTATGATGATGGTTTATTTTATGAGACAAAAAGATGCCAATCCATAATATGAATTTTGAGGGCGGGGTATTCTTCGCCAAGCAAGTCGGTTATGTAGATGATGTAGATGCCCGTATGTGGATGAGTGCGCTCAAAAAGTATGCAAACGCCAGCCATAGCCCAATTGTCGCCCTCGTAGATATGCGTGAAGTTGACCGTTTGTGTCCAACTGTGTTGCGTATTTTTACAGCGATTCAAGATATGGGAAATGTCATTGGGATAGCACTCATCGCCAGTGAGCAAATGAATTCGCGTAATGCCCAAGTGATGAGCAAACTGAGTGTTATGGGTGGGTTGCGCGTCTTTTCGACACTCGATGAAGGACGTTCATTCGCCCGAATGCGTCTAAACCCAACCGTTGGTGGCTATTCTAGCGCGGCGGTTCTCCGATTTTCATACGCGACAATCTAATCTCTGGATGGGGGTATGATTTCTGAATAAAAGAGGGAATCATGCCAAGACCAACATCCAAAGCACAGTTATTAGAATTATCTCGCAAAAATTACGCCTTGCTTCAAACAGAAATCTCAAAATTATCCCAAGAAGAT
>CALDGT010000965.1 GCA_937942935.1 uncultured Chloroflexota bacterium
GCTCGATAATACTGTTCGCAAATTTTTGAGGGCTTGCTCGCTGGTGGTTTCTGCCCAAAAGCGTTCTGCAAGCAATTCACGCGGGTGTTCGTATGGGTGGCAGACCAAATAAATAAAAAGTGCCACCGTTTTTTGAGAGACAAAACCATCTAGGGTGTGTCCATTGAGCTGTAAGGTGAGTGTTCCGAGTGTAGAAATATGTAAGTTGGGCATATTTTTTAGGTTTGCTCCGCCATGCGTTAGCTTGTCCATTATAACATCAATGCCCCCTCATGCCCAAAAAATGATGAATATCAATTCTTATCCGTTGGGAATCGGTTATAATGAGAATAACCTGCTATCTATTTCTTTGAAGGATATTTTATGAATTTCACTCATCGCACACTACATGCTGTTCTCGTTGTTATCGCATTGTTGTTATTATCATTCACTGCACCACCCCCATCACAAGCCGAATCTGTTGAACAAGAAGCGAATGTCACTCAATTACAAGGTGTTTTGACAGTGACATATGGCGACCCACAACCCGATTCTGCTCAGTCTGTTATCACCAAAATTCAATTGTGGGATTTTAATACAGGCACGCCGTCGGCTAATTTGAGCATGGGTATTGGTTTGGCGCATACCTATGTTGGGCAGGCAGTGACGGTGAATGTTGCCCGTTTAAGTCGTCCAAATAGCGCAGATGAATTGCCGACATATTTGGTACAAGATATTATGCCGATGCCATTGCCAGATGCCCCGCAAGGCATTTCGCGCCCACAATTGGCTGGGTCACAACCATTCATCAATTTGTTATGCAAGTTCCCAGATATTGGCAGTACACCACGCACACCTGTCCAATATACCGAATTATTTGCCAATACATACGGCAGTGTTCGCCATTTTTGGGAGACCAATTCATATAATAATATCAATTTTGATGGGACAGTTGTCGCTTCTCAGTGGCGCGATTTGCCGAATAATCAGATATATTATGTGCCAGAACCCGATACAGAAGACCCTGAATTATCTGCCCTTTTGCAAGATTGTGTAGATGTATTCGATAGTACCACCAATTTCACCCCATTTATTGGCATTAATATCATGTTCAATGGGAGTTTGGGGTGTTGTGCATGGGGTGGTAGTGGTTATGTTCAAACGGATGAAGGATTTAAGTATGTGCGGACGACATGGAATCCGCCGAGTGGTCAGACTGCGGAAATTATTACGCATGAAACTGGTCATGCGCTTGGATTACCACATTCATCTGGACCACACGATAACCCGCCAAGTGGTTTGAGTATTTATGTCTCGAATTGGGATGTGATGAGTGGTGGCGGAAGATGCACACAATCGTATTTGTCGTGGGGGTGTGTGCCTGCGGGGACAATCGCTTATTATTTAGATAGAAATCAGTGGATTCCTGCGAATCGTAAAATTAGCGTTCCCACAGGGA
>CALDGT010000966.1 GCA_937942935.1 uncultured Chloroflexota bacterium
TTCATCGAGTAAACGTGTCGCCACATGACGCACCCCATAATCTCCGAGCAGTCGCACCGACACTTCGCGCCAAAATTTTGCATCTGATAAATTGGCATCATGAGCATCTAACGCACCTTGCAGGATGTTGTTAAAGTACAAAATTCGCAAGGCGGGGGCGCTTTCTTTGCCCAAATTTTCAATGAGTCCTTTTTGCATAGCGCGGAGATACGTCTCTCGGCTTGGCATTTGACTGGTAAAACTACGACGAGTCGCCAATTCTTGTGAGGTGAATAACCCCACCACACTATCTAACGCGGTTTGTGTGCGAATTTTGCTATTGATACTCTCACGCTCCACCCAATCGCGTGCCAATCCGCATAAGGTGAATAGGCGCTGGGCGGTGACTTTTTCTAATTCATTGCGGGCAATTTCGAGGGCATGTTGTCCCAAGCGTTCTGCTTCAGATAATCTGCCCCTATCAAATGCTTCCCAACCATCTGCCAATGCCCGCCCTAACCCACCAAACAAGCTATGACGCTCAATATAACTGGCGTTTTCGATAATCCCCCGCAATTGATTCAGCCATTGGGTGAGGGTTGGCGCAAATGAAGATAATTTTTCGATGGCATTATCTAATGCCAAAAGCGCCCCTTCACGATTGCCTTGTAAAGCACATTTGCCATATTCTCCCCATGCCTGATTCGCCGTCTTAAATCCTTCTGCCATCATTTTGAGGGCAGGGTCGGATAGGCGTTCAATAAACGGGATTAAATCTTTGCGACTATTGGTCAACCATGCTTCAATATCGCCCCCATCGGCGGCGGGGATGAAGGTCTGATAGGCTTCTATGCGTTGATATAGCCCCGCCAACAAATCACCTATCCATTCCCAAACTTGTGAAGTTGGGTCTATGGTCTTATTCACATCCAATGCCATCAATGCTTCGCGTGGGCTGGTGGTGGCTTGGTGACTGATAATACGCAAATTATCGGCTAAAATATGAGTCGCCTCTTGTGCGCGGTCTAAACTACTGATGGGCAATTTGTCATCAGAAAATCCTGTTTGAGAGGCAATCTGATTCATTTGCCCTGCCAATTTTTGTTGGAGTTGCAGGATTTGGTCGAATCCGTCTAATAATTCGGGCAAAAATGGTGTATCGGTATGCGACATCTCTGCCAAAAGCCCGTCATGCTCATCCAAAATGGTGAGGGCTTGCCCAATCGTCACCCGTTCCGATTGTAGTGTCCGCAATGCCACGCGCAAGCGATATAAATTCGGGTGCAAGCGTCTGATATTCGGGATATGCGCGGTGATACGTTCTGCGAGTCGCCATTCAAGCCCTCGTAATTCGTCATCGGCGCTAGTATCGGTCATCAGGGAATGGGCGGTTTGGTCGTATTGCTCATCGAATAGCCCGTTAATGATGGCTTGTAGGGTTGGTGTTGGTGAAATATCTTGAAGCAAAACGGCACAGTCGGCTAATAAAAAGACTTTTTGGCGGGTAGCTGTGCCTGCGCGGTCTTTGAGTTCTGTTAATAATTCCCCTGCCCGCGCCCAATTGCCACTCATCGCATAAATTCGTACCGCATCAATTTCGGCGCTCACTTCTAAATCGCGGGCGCGGTCTATGAGCGATTGTTGGGCTTTTATCCCCGCAGGAAAACCGGGGTCTTGTGCCAAAACAGGATGGAGTGCTTCTAATAATTGGGTAATATCGGTCTTGCTCAAATTTTTCCGCAGACGGTCTATGACCATATTCACCACTGTATCGCGTTCTCGTTCAATTGGTTTGCGATAATCGGTGAGGTCACGGCGTAAATCGGGGATATTGGCATAACGAAATTTGGGATTCGGATGGGCGGCTTTGCTGACAATGGCTTGCAAGCGTGGGGCAACTCGTGATTCATCTTCCCCAAAGGATAGTGCAAAATTTTCGCCAGCATCACGCGGGACATCCATCCGCCTACCGCCTGTGAGGATAAAATAGAGCAATTCCGCCACCTGAAACACATCATTCTGGCGGTTAACCCCTTGTGGACTGCTGGTTTCACCATCCAAAAAGACAGCATTGCCCCAATCTATCACCTTGAGCCGATAAGTGTCTCTATTCCAAAATAGGTGCTTGGCATCTACATCGTTATAGACAATATCACGGGTATGGGCTGTGGCGAGCAAATCGAGCAAGGCATCACATATCATTAATAATTCAAGGGTAGGAAGACGTTCCCCCCGACGCGCCAATTCTAAAACAAGGTCGGCAATTACCAACCCATCGGCACGTTCCATGACGATATATTGATGTGGCATTCCGCCGACATTGAATTGACCATCACCTAAAAAGGCGGTTAAGACAGGATGACCCGCGAGTGCTCTGAGCGCCTTACGTTCATTGAGGATGCTCACTTCTTGCCCTGCGCGAATGGGTGGGGCATCATTGGGTGCGGGGCGTTTAATCACGACAGGGCGGTCATTTTGGGCGGTATCATACGCCCGAAGGGTTTCGCCACTGCGTCCGCGTGGATAAATATAATCATATCGGTAACGATTATCAAACAGGCTATCCGCCATACGCTATTCCCGTTCATTAAAGTTTGTTATCATTATGTCATTTTAGCCGATTAAAGAAGGGTTATCAACTCATGCGCGTACTTTTGCAATTGGTGAAGCGGGGGCAGGTATCTGTGGATGGTGTGGTAACAGGCGCGATTGAGCATGGTTTTGTCGCATTAGTCGGTGTTACGCATACCGATACAAAGGAAGACGCCGAATTTTTGGCACGAAAAACCGCCCAACTGCGTGTTTTTGCGGATTCAGAAGGCAAAATGAATTTATCGGTGTTGGATGTTGGCGGTGGAGTATTGGTCATCTCTCAATTCACATTATATGCCGATGCCCGAAAGGGTCGCAGACCGAGCTTTATAGATGCCTCGCGTCCAGAACATGCCGAGCCATTGGTCAAGTATTTTGCGGAGTGTCTGGTTAAAGAAGGTGTATCCAAAGTTGAGCATGGGGTGTTTGGGGCGATGATGTTGGTCGAAATTCATAATGACGGTCCCGTGACAATATGGTTAGATAGTCCCGATTTTCGTTAAATTGGGAATTTGATGTTAAAATAAAGGGCATGACGGGAATAGTTTGAAATAAAGGGTTTGAATATGGTCAACAAACAAACCAGCAATGAAGAATTACTTCAACTTGCCATCAAAGCCGCCAAAGAGGGGCAAAAAGAGGGCGCAAAGGTGATGTTCAGACAAATTCATACACGCGATAAACGCAACGAGACCGCGATTATGTGGCTGGCAAAACTTGCCACCAGCGAAAAAGAACGGATTTCGTGGCTGACCAAAGCCTTAGAGTTGAACCCAACCAACGAAGCGGCAAAAAAAGCACTCGATAAAATGAATTATCGTGACCAAGCCAACCAAAATAAGACGCTCATTTTATTTGGTGGCATTGCCGCACTCATGATTATTACGGTGATTGTAGTTGTTATCATCATCGCCACCGCGCCCAAATAAATTTTTAACGGAGGCACATTTTGTCCCAAGACGACATTTCTCAAATTTTAGAACAAGGTATTGATGCCGCCAAACGTGGAGATAGAGCGACTGGTCGGCGGTTACTGGAGCAGGTCATTGAAGTCGAACCCGCCAACGAATTGGCATGGATTTGGTTGGCTTCATGTGTGAATACCCTCAAAGAACGCCAAGAATGTTTGGAGCGTGTGTTACAAATTAACCCCGATAACGCCCGCGCCAAACAAGCCCTCGCCGCGCTTTCTGGTCAACAAACAAAAGATGATGTAAGTGGTATCAAAAAAGAATCTATCGCGCAATTGCGCGGAGAACGCACCCCCAAACCACCTAAACCGCCTAAACCAGAAGGGACAGACGGCGAAAAATCGGGCGGGAATGATATGATTGGCATTCTGGCGGTGTTTGGTGCGCTCATTGTGGCAGGGTTGATTTTAATCACCCAATTGCCCAATATTCTTGCACCTGCACCCGCACCGACTGTTACACCAGCACCTGTAGTGGTCGCATCACCTGTTATCATCAGCGAAAATACACCGGTTCCACAATTACCCACCCTGCCCCCGCCAACATTTGACGGGACAAATCGTGCGCCAACCCTACCCGCAACATTCACACCAACCGCTACAGTCACCCCAACCGCCACAGCCACCCCAACCGCGACACCCATTCCCCTAACAGAGTTCACCCTCTATTATGTGGGATTAAAAGAAGATGCCACCGCGCCCTCGCTTTATTTGGGTGTTGGAGATGGCACAAATTTGGCGCTGGTTGGCGATGATTTTAGAGATGTCTCTATAGACCCGTCGGGTCAATTGATGGCATTTGTACGCGATATTCCTACCGAGATAGAAGGGCAAACACTATCGCGCCCACAATTACATATCGCACCCATCAATAATCTATTACAAGCCCAAGCCATCACCAATTTTTCTGGGACAATCTTATCTCATCCCAGTTGGTCGCCAGACGCCCAAGCGTTGGTCTTTGTGACCAACACAGATGGCGATGAAGATATTTGGTATACCAATGTAGATGGAACAGGTCAATATGCACTCACCGATAATCCGTATGTGGATATTCATCCTGCATGGTCGCCAATTGCCGGTAGCCTGACAGTGGTATTTGCCTCAGATAGAGATAGTGTCGGCACAACAGAACTCTATAGCATGACCATCCCAGAACCAGATGCCCCAGATAACGCCCGCCGTATCACGGATGCCGATAAAAGCAGTTATTCACCTGTGTGGAATCCCAAAGGGACACATTTGGCATTTGTGAGCGATAGAAATACAGATGCCGATATTTTTATCATGGAAGCCGATGGAAGCAACCTCACTCAATTGACCCTAAATGATGATAATGCAGAAGACCGCGCTCCAGCTTTTACGACAGATGGTCGGTATGTGGCATTTATCTCGAATCGGATTGGCGACCAATTTGCAGTGTATTTGACCGATTATGCGGGGCGCGAGTTAACCCCATTGAATTTGTCGAATGACACCCAAGCCTTGCAAGTCATTTATTTACCCGAACTCATCTATCGGTTGCGCTAAGGGGAAGTTGATATGGATCCAATTCATCAGGAATTATTGCGTCAAGCCGTAGAAGCGGCAAAAACAGGTGATATAGATACTGCTATCGCCAAAGTGAAAGAGGTCTTAGAAGAAGACGAAGAAAATGCGAAGGCGTGGATGCTTTTGGCACGCCTAACGACCAATAATGATGAAAAGCGGATTGCGCTCGCCACATTATTACAGATAGACCCCAATAACGAAAAAGCCAAAGAATTGCTAGAAAAACTCGATACTCAGCTTAAAACCCGCGATGATGAAGAGGTTTTACCGGGGGTAAGTCGGCGCTTATTGCGTTTTATTGTTGGTGGTCTAGTTGGGTTTGTGGTGTTGATGTTCATCCTCATTTTCATCATCGGACAAAATCGGAGCGCATCAGAAGCCGAGCAAACCCGTGTTGCGCGTAATGAACTCGCCACTGCGATTGAATTTGAGGCACAACAAACACGCCAAATCGAGCAACAAACCCAAGTCGCACTCGATATTACGGCGGCATTTATTGCGGTTAACCCACTCACAGCAACACCAACTATCACACCATTTCCATCAGAAACACCCTTACCATCCGCCACACCAACCGCTACCCTCATCCCTGCCCCTAGCGACTTAACAGGCATTTTGGTTGGGCGCTCTGGCAAGGAATCGCGCTTAGATGCGGTCATGCCGTTGGTGGTATTCCCATTCACAGGCGGGTCTGCGGTTCAGATTGCGAATTTGCGTGGTCTGAGTATCACCTCATTTGCGGGTGGCACACAATTTGCTATCGTCAACGAAGACATCAACAATAACTATGCCAAAGAAATTCAATTGTTTGATATTGAAGGGGTTGAATTACCCAGCAATTTATCGTCATCAGATGCCGTTCAATCTTATTTTGAAGCCCAACAACCCTATTTCTTTGGAGACGGGTCTCGCATGATATTGGTTGGGACACAATTTGGCTTAAACCGCGATGATATTTTCTTGCTCACGCTATCTGGAGAAGGGGATGTCGTCCGTCAGATGACCAGTGACAATGCAACCTATCGTGACCCATCCATTTCACCAGATGGTCGGCGGATTGTGGTCGTGCGTGAAGTCATCGAAGGGGATAATTTGGGGACAGATTTGGTGATTATTGATGTCGCCAGCGCAACCCTCACATCCTTAACAACTGACCGCGATGCTATCATCGAAATGATGCCCCGTTGGGATTCTTCGAGTAGCTTGGTGGTGTATGCCGCACATCCACAAGGCGAAACCAACAATGAAATTTACTTTATAGATGTTCGTAACCCCGATTCTGGGCAAATCCGAATCAGCCTGCCCAATTCAGACGAAATTATGCCAACCTTTAGCCCAGATGGAAAATATTTGGCATTTTCGAGCAATAGTACAGGCAAATATCAGATTTATGTCCAAAATTTGTCGAGTAATGAGGTATTCCAATTGACTAACGATGACAATAACAACATCTTAGGCGATTGGCGGTAAATTTTATTTTACCAACTTTGTCAATCCATCACCCAGTTGCGCTAAGTTTGGCATATCGGCTAAGTGCTGTTGGGTGATGCGATTGGTGCGGTCTATCGCAATAGATAATTCTTCGATTTGCCGAATCTGCACTGATAACAATTCGCTAATGGTGGTGGTCGCTTCTTCTGATGCGGTCACATTCTCAGATAATCGGTTGATGACCTCATCCACTGCCTGAACGGTCAATAACCCCGCTTCGACACTTTGCAACCCACTATCAGTCGCACGGATGGTTTGCCCCACTGCTGTTTGAATTTCTGCCAAAATTTGCTGAACTTGCTCCGCCGCCGTATTCGATTGTTTCGATAGTGACCGCACTTCATCCGCCACTACCGCAAACCCGCGCCCTTGTGTGCCAGCCCGCGCCGCCTCAATAGACGCATTCAACGCCAATAAATTCGATTGTGTGGCAATCTCTTGGACAGACGAAATAATTTCATCAATTCGCCGTGTGAGTTGTGCCAATTTGATAATCGTATTGGCGATAGCAGTTACCTGAGACCGAATTTCTACCATGCTACTCGCCGATTCTTGAATCGTGGATTTTCCGCTTTTGGCAAGGACGCGCATTTCGGTATTTTTTTGTGACATCGTGCGCGATTGCATTTTGATTTGCTCGGCATTATGCAAAAAATTATCTACCAGATGATTGGTTTGTTGGGTAATGCGTTCTTGCTCATCCGCATCCTGATTAAAATTAGTGACATGTTGCAAGATAGCACGCGCCGCAGAGCGTAAATTTTCGACCAAATGAGGGGGGAGTGACGATTTATCAATCGGTCGGGTTTCTGATAGAGTTTGTTTGGGATACATCACAATTTGTCCTCTGCTATTGGTCTACACACATATAACTATTATACTTGAATTGTATTGCAAAGTTGGACACACTATAACAACTAAAGCTGGTTGTCGTACTGTCTTAGAACGCTAAGGACACAAAGATATGAGATTACGGATTCTTTTTTATAGCATCACACTCGTTCTTCTCTCGGCTTGTCAATCCATTGTGGGAGATACAGGCGCAACCGCCACCCCAGAACCACCACCCAACCCCAACACGGTCATCCAATGGGAACGTGACCCATCCTATATCGTCTTCCGCGCCGATATATCGCCAAATCCAGACCCCACCGAAGCCTTCATCATGGGCGGAGAAGTGCCATTTTGTACCATTTATGGCGATGGCACAGTTGTCTGGACACAAGAAGCCAGTTCTAGTGGTGGGCAGATATTATTTGGACCTGTAGATGATGAACGGATTCGGCGCTTTATTGAGTGGCTCACACTTTATAAAGAAATTTATACCTATACAGCCGAATTAGATTTGGATATGAGCAGTGTTACCCCTGTGGTCGAGACACTCTATTTGAATGTCAACGGAATTGCTCATACAACAGATGCACTCGGTGGATGGCAACCCGGATATTTTGCAGAAATTTTGACTGCCTGTGCAGAATTGAGTCCGCAACCCCAAATTTATGAACCCGAAGGCGCTTGGGTGAGCGCGATGGAAGCACCATTCGATAATAATGCCAATTCGGTATTATGGGAACCAAGTGTGACGGGGATTGACCTCCGCGCTATTGCCGATAGTGGTGCGCCTCAATGGGTAACAGGGCGGGGATTGCAATTATTATGGACATATCTCAAACGCAGTTCACCCGATTTACAATTTGGACAATTGGACGGTAATTTTGTCGTCATCTTGCAAATTCAAAATATCACACGGGTTTATCCGACCCCAACAGCACCGCCAGCGTAGGGAATTCGTATACCAAGCGTCATTTTTCATGGCGCAAATTATGATATTCTAAAGACAGTTTGACGGGCGATGCCCCCACCACACCGTCAAACTAAACTTCCCCGATAACCACGCGACCCCAATGGGGTCGTTTGGCTTTTGGGGGGTAAATTGTGTTATCATCAAAGTATGGATAACCAATTATTTGCACAAATCGCTCTCAATATTCATGTAAATAACACCTTCACCTATCATGTGCCAGATGACCTCATCGGACATATTCAAATAGGGCATTTGGTGCGCGTCCCTTTTCGGACAGCCACCGATGTCGGCGTGGTTATCGCGCTATCCCCAGAAAATCCCGATTCATCTGTCATCACAAAACCGATTCAAGCCATTTTAGATACGTATGTCATGACCAGCGACCAATTGGCACTCGCTCAATGGATGCACCAAACGTATCTTGCGCCATTGGGGATGTGCCTATGGCTGTTATTACCCCCCAATTTCATTAATCCACATACAGCAGATGTGCATAAAGCATCTGCTCCTCGTATCCAAGTCGCAGAAATCGCTATTTCGCCAGATGACATCCCACATATTCGGCGTAATTTGGGCAAGCCAAGCCGACATGCTACCTTATTAGAAAGCCTCATCAATGCCCAAGCCGAAGGACAATCATTTTTCTTGCTCAAAGAACTGGTCAAATTGCCAAATATTGGGCGCGGAACGGTAAATAAATTGATAGAACCGGGTGCATTATTGGATATTGGCGATGGTCAATTGGCTTTGGCGGAAGATGCCGAGACCAAACTCTTTGAGATGCGTGGTGGTGGGCTTGATGAACATATTTTGCGCGTTTTGGGGCGCGAGACCAAACCGATGGATGTGAGTTGGTTATATGCCCAAACAGGTGCAACCATAGATGACCTCAAACGTTTAGCACTGAATGGATTCATCCACTTAGGTGAAAAACCCAAAGGACGCGAGCATTTTACCAATTTGCCACAACCATTTGTGCCTGTCATCCCACCCCGATTGACCGATGACCAACGGCATGTGTGGCATAGCATCCGAAATAGTTTGGATGAAGGGCATTATAAAGGCTTTCTATTGCATGGGGTGACGGGCAGTGGCAAAACCGAAATTTATTTACGTGCCATCGAGCATACCCTCGCCAAAGGCAAAAGTGCCTTATTCCTCGTCCCAGAAATTGCACTCACCGCCCAGACTATCCAACGGGTACTGAGCAGATTCGCCTCACAGACCGATATTTTGGGCGAAGAAGGCTTATCTGTCATTGGATTAACACATGGCAGTTTGCGCCCAACAGACCGCAAAGCCACATGGGAACGCGCCAGAAAAGGCGAAATCCGCGTGATTATCGGTACACGCTCGGCGGTATTTGCGCCACTCCAAAATTTGGGACTTATCCTCTTAGATGAAGAACACGACCCAAGTTATAAACACTCCCCGCCCGCACAACCACCCTATTATCATGCGCGGAGTGTGGCAGAATTTCGGATGCGCCACACCGAAGGGGTTTTGCTTTTGGGGAGCGCCACACCAGATATTGCCACTTATTATCGCGCTCAATCGGGGGTATTAGAATTGCTCAATATGCCCAACCGAATTTTAGGGCATCGTCATGCTGTTTTAAGCATGGCGGGCAAACTCAATCGCGCCCCACATTATCAACCTGCACCCGATTCTCCTGATGGCTATATCAGCGAAATGCCACCCGTTCACCTTGTAGATATGCGAAATGAATTGGTTGCGGGCAATACAGACATGTTCAGCAGACGCTTAATCAGTGGGCTAGAAGAAGTATTTCAGCGCAATGAGCAAGCCATCTTGTTTTTGAATCG
>CALDGT010000967.1 GCA_937942935.1 uncultured Chloroflexota bacterium
CTAAAAATAATGAGACTGGTAGGGTGGCACTAGCCGATAGGCGTATGTGCCACCGTTTACCGTAATTTTTTTCTGTGCGGTGGGACATACGGGCGCACGCGCCCTAGTTCCCACCCTACCAATTGCCTGTTTTGATGGGGAAAATGAATTATTTTCATCCCTAAAAATAATGAGACTGGTAGGGTGGCACTAGCCGATAGGCGTATGTGCCACCGCGCATCCACATTACCCTATGTGCCACCGCATTATCTCACCCACCCCATTCATCCACCACCGCCTGCATTTGTGCGGGGGTGAACACCCCATAATGAATATCCACAATCACACCATCCGTATCAATCACATAAGTCATGGGATATGCCCCCACCGAATATTGGTCTTGAATTGCGCCCGATTCATCCATCGCCAACGGAAAGGTGAGGCGAATTTGCTCTGCAAATTTGGTCACTTGCTCGGCGGTCTCGCGGTTATTCACCGCCAAAATGGTGATATTATGTTGGTCAGTTTGGGCATATAGGCGCTCAAATAATGGCATTTCGATTCGGCATGGTCCACACCATGTCGCCCAAAAATTGAGCAAAACCACCTTCCCACTAAAATCGGATAGTCGAATCGGCTCACCTGTGGGGGTAATGGTCGAAAAATCGGGGGCAGAATCACCAACATTGGTCGTAGCAGGCGCAGATGATGTGCCAGCCAGCGCATAAATAAGCAAAATGGCGATGGCGGATACAACACCCGCCACCACCAGCACAAGTCGTAAATTAATTTTCGATTGGGAAATCGGGGTTATTGCCATATTCCACCCAAGACCCATCATAATTACGGACATTGGGATACCCCAACAATTCGCGCAATACAAACCACACATGAGCGCCACGCACCCCTGTTTGGCAATAGGTGATAATTTCTTTTTCGCGGTCAAAACCGGCTAAGGTGAACAATTCATCTAATTCTTCAAAAGATTTGAATGTCCCTGTATCGCCATCTATGGTATCAATCCATTCAAGGTTAATCGCACCCGGAATATGCCCACCACGGTCTGCGCGGACATCCAAGCCCAAATATTCATCGGCAGAACGGGTATCGCACAATTGCACACCCGCATCATCGAGGCGTTCCACCACATAATCGCCAGTGGTGCGAATTTCGGGGTCGGCTTCGGCGATTTCATACACCACTTCTTCAACAACAGGCGCTTCACCCGCTTCAAATTCCTGACCATCGGCTTCCCAACGGACAGTCCCGCCGTTATAAATATGGACGTGTTCATGTTGATAATATTTCAACACCCAATAAGCGCGGGCGGCGAGCAAATTATTATTGTCGTCATACAACACCAACACATCTTCGGTGGTGATTCCCAATTTGCCCAATGTGGCGGCAACTTGTTCAGCCGTCCCAATTTGCCCAGAAATAGCATCTTCTGGATTATTCAATTCGGCGATGGTGACGAATAATGCACCGGGGATATGGGCGGCGAGATAATCTTCGAGGTCGCCACCAATATGAAGCAACTTAAATTCGACTTCTTCTGGGTTTTCCACAATCCACGCGGTATCTACCAACAAATCGGGGTTGGCATAATCTGGGGCTTCTTCTTCGGTGGTCTCTTGTGCTAATACAGACCCGCCAACGAGTAACAACAAAACAATAATCAGCAGTTTCAGGTGTTTCATAGTATGTTTCTATCCCTTCCTTATATATAGAGAATCGTTTTCAAATTTAAGATGACATGCCTAACACGGGTGTCGTGTCCATGAAATAAGCTATTTTTTTGAATTTGTTAGATATTGTGGGGGATATACGGGCATTTCGCCCTAATCCCCCCCTACAAACATAACCTGTTCGTATGGACGCGGTTAATCGCGTCCCATACAAGAGATAGTGGATAATTTTATTTCCGTGTCAAAATCACTTGCCATTCAGATGATTTGACCTCTTCAATTTTGACATCAAACCCCAACCGAATCGCTTGTGTGGGGATAGTATCGAGGGCAGGCGCGTGGTCGGTGATGACGACCAATTGATTTTCGTTTTTGCCCATTTTTTTGAGCGCCTGCACCGTCCGCATCATGGGGTATGGGCAAATTTCACCGCGCACATCGAGTTGTTTAGACATTTTTTTAGCTCCTATCTATCAAATCTTAAAACATCAATTGCCCATCATGGCAGGCGTTGGATAACTTGTGTGCCAAGCCATGCGCCGATGAGCGCGAAAAATGCCCACGCCCAACCAGTGAATGATAAGGACGGGATAGATGAGAAGAATGCCCCAATGGTGCAACCCACCGCCGTCCCTGCGCCGTATCCCATCAAAATCCCGCCAATGCCCGATTGCACCAAGCGACTTTTTTGCTTGGGAATACGAATCTTAAATTCGCCCGCAAATAATGCGCCGATGAACGAGCCATAAAATATCCCCACGACCAAAAACAACAAAAATGTGAGGAATGTGCCATCGCCTGTATCTAATACACACCCTGCCATGCTACTCGTGCCGAGCAATTCGCCCGGTGTCAAGCCCAACGCATTCCCCAAACTGAGCGACCAGCGCGATAGTTCACCTGTCACGCCTAATGGGCGTGTCGAGACAAAGGTGAGGATATTCACCACCCCAAAAATCCCGCCACCCAGTAATACATGCCACCCATTCACAAAAACTTGGCGGAAAATATTTTGGACTTTATTGGAGAAAGTCGTATCTGGCAACAACTGAGCAGGTTGCGCGGGTGCAATTCCGCCACGCCGTGTCTCCCACCAAATCACCAAAAAGTAGAGGATAACGAGCGCCGCCAATGTGAGAAATAATGCCCCGCCATGCCCAAAAGTATGAGGCAACCATACACGCGGACTATCTTTGATGGTGAATTCATACCACCAATTCCATGTAAAACTGGCGACAAATAAACCGAGCAAAATCCCCGCAAAGCTCACCCACGAGCCAATATACCCCTCTCCCATCCGATAAATTGAACCCGTCACACACCCGCCCGCCAAGACCATCCCAAATCCAAACAAGGTCGCGCCAAAAACGGTATGCCATCCCAATGGCATGGTATGCGCCGTCGCGGGATATGTCCCAAGCGCGGTATTCGGGACTTGTCTCGCCATCAAAAACGAAAACCCGATGGTGGCGACCATCAACCCGACCAAAATACCCTTCAGGTTGCGCCCATGTCCCAATAAAAAGATGTCACGGAATCCGCTCGCAAAACATAAACGGGTGCGTTGTAACACAAACCCTGCGCCTAACCCCAATAACCAATATGTCCCCATACGGATTTCGTTGTTATTGGCAAAAATATAAACTGCGACTGCGACCATCACCGCAAACGCGCCCTTATAAATATTGGGGTCGCCGATATTGGTGGCGACTATCTCCCAAAATCGTTTGGATGGTGAATCGGTAATGCCAGATTGTGCCTGCATATCATTTTGCTCCCACTTTTGTAGACCATTCTAACCATGAACCATCGTATAATCGGACGTGCTTAAATCCGAGTTGATGCAACAAGAAAAATGTGTGCGATGCCCGTACACCCGACTGGCAATAGGTGATAATTTCTTTATCGGGCGTGACCCCTTTTTCGGCTAAATCGGCGCGGAGGGCTTCTAAATCGCCAAATAACCCATTATCAGATGCGCCATTTTGCCAATCCCATAAAATCGCGTTGGGGATGAATCCTTTTTCGTATTCGTTGATGGCGCGGACATCCAACAAAACATGATTTTTTTGGTTCAGATGAGCGCGAACATACGGCAAATCGGCATAAATTGACCCGTTCAAGCGCGGGATGAATGTGCGCGGTTCTATAAATGGATTTTGGTCAGAAATCGGATACCCGCCTGCCTCCCATTCATCCCAACCGCCGTCTAATAACATCACATTCTGATGCCCATAGCGCAAAAAACTCCATGCGAGGCGCGAGGCGAGTAACCCATGATAATCATCATAAATGACCACCGTCACACGCTCATCAATCCCCAAAGCACCCACCTTTTTCGCAAATTCATCTGGCGAGAGGAGCATCCCCTCTACCCCATCTTGTTCATGACGGAAATCGTTCATCTCCACCGAAAGCGCATTCGGGATGTGTCCATCGGCATAAAACTCGTTGGGTCGTGCATCCAAAATGCGGACATGCGGGTTATCCAGATTTTGCGCCACCCATTCTGCAAGGATGGTATGGGTCGTGAGTGTTAAGGTCATAATCCCTCCAAGTTATTAAAATAAAACGACACACGGTGGTCATCGTGTGTCGTATAAAAACACACGCCATCTACTGATTGAGGAGATGGCGTGTTTGATAGCCTTTGGATGATTACAATATCAAACCGAATATCTCCGTCAGTTGTTCTTACAACAATGACAACACATCTTCATTCGGGTAACATTGAAATTAAACATCAGGTTTTATTATCTCATGCGTTATTGGTTAATAGCCAAGATAATAGCATAGGGCAAAAATTTTGTCAAGTAATCCGATATAGCAAGTCAGATAAATTTGATAAGTCGTACTTATTCAATGAACGTTTATATGTTCATCGCCACAAATTTCGAGCTATATGTGCTATAATGGCGCTTAGGAGAAATTTTTATGGATTATAAAACAGTTTGGCTCATCGAAAACGAAGTGGTGCTGATGACCCCTCTGGGCGATTTATCTATCGCAGAAGGGGCAAAAATGTTGCAATCTGCCAGCGTATTAATAGACCAATCCCCACAAGATAAAGTCGCTGTGATTGCCGATATAACCAAACTCACCTCATCGCAACGGAGTGTGGTCGAAATTTTTCGGATGTATAAAGAAAATCGCTCGCCCAAGTGGGGATTTACGGTCATTATTGGCGAAAAAGACCTCAAGCGCATCATCGCACAAGCCGTTTTACAAACCGCACGGGTAGATGTACGGTTTGCGAAAACAATCAATGAGGCACTCCAAGTTTT
>CALDGT010000968.1 GCA_937942935.1 uncultured Chloroflexota bacterium
GGGGTACCAAATCGGGGCGACGATTGCCACCATAAACCAATTCTGCCAATTTTTCGATGGCATCCCGAATATGTTCTTCTACACGGAGCAATTCGCGCTCAGTGGTCATACTACCCATAT
Source organism: uncultured Chloroflexota bacterium (assembly GCA_937942935.1). Classification (GTDB taxonomy): domain Bacteria; phylum Chloroflexota; class Anaerolineae; order Aggregatilineales; family Phototrophicaceae. The sequence goes on from CALDGT010000968.1 coordinate 121, forward strand.
CCACATCTAAACCATCACCCGCGCCAATTTTCATAGATTTGACATATTCTACTACACGCTTAACATATTCATCGTGAATAGATTCCACCACATAAACACGCTCGGTACTCAGGCACATTTGACCCGCATTTTCGCAGGCATTCAAAATCGCGGCGGCGGCGGCAATATCTAAATTTGCATCTTCTAGCACTATCATCGGGTCTTTTCCGCCCAATTCGAGGCTATAAGGGATAAGGCGTTCTCCTGCTTGGGTGGCGATTTTGCGACCTGTGGCGGTACTGCCAGTGAAGCACACATAATCTACCAAATCTACTAATGCCTTGCCTGTTGCCCCGTCTCCTGTGACAACTTGGACAACATTTTGAGGAATCCCTGCTTTTATCATCAAATCTACCGCCAGCATCACGGTGAATGGTGTAAATTCGCTCGGTTTGAATACAACCACATTCCCCGCAAGGAGCGCAGGCACAGCATCGGCAAGCGCCAAATAAAGCGGATAATTCCAAGGGGAAATAATCCCAACCACGCCATGCGGTTTGAAATAAACCCTAGAACGCTGAATAATCGGGAACATCGTTGTTCGACGTTGTGGGGCAAGGAATTTGGGTGATTGTGAGACATAATATTGAATGGTATTATCGAGTCCAATGAGTTCAATAAATCCACCCGTATCATTTTTACCCGTCTCATCCCGAATCATCCGCATGACTCGGTTTTGCTCTGCCCACATCAAATCGCCCCACTTACGGAGCATTTGCCCGCGTTGCTCAACACTCAGCGCCGCCCATCGTCCAGAGGCATCTCGTGCTTGCTCAACCACTTGGGCAACAGTTTGTGGGTCTGTTTTGGCAACAGTACCAATCAATTCACCAGTAATCGGATTTTTTATCTCAATGCTATTAAGCCCAGAACCATTTAATTCTAGTTGATTTTTTTTAGTGGGTTTTGATGCCATAGGGTTATCTTTTCTACTGCACAATCATCGCCAACGATAGTTATCAATACAATAAATTATGGCACATTCACGGGGGATTTGCCACAACAT
>CALDGT010000969.1 GCA_937942935.1 uncultured Chloroflexota bacterium
GATATTTCATCTGATGTTGCTCGTTAAACCATAATGCAAGGGCTTCTAGGCGTGGGGTGAGCCAATCATGATAATCATATCCCCACGCATAACTGGCAATGCGTCCGCGTGAAGGGTCATGGAGTATTTTTTGTGAAATTAATACCCGATAATCTACACCAACCAGAATGAGCGACCTTACCCCTTTTAGAATATTATTGAGGTCTTGTCTGCGGATTTGCCTATCGGGACGTGCCATATAACCCATTGAGCCGTGCATTTCTGCTTCGACCCAATCGAAATAAGCCTGTATGGTATTAGCAGGTTCTGCGGATACAAATCCCACAATATTGAATCCCAATTCGAGTGCTTTTTGTCGGATTGCTTCTTCTGGTGCTATATTCATAACAACCCCTGTTTGTTATAATATTCACATGATAATTATATCACAAAAGGCGGATAAATGACTGAAAAAAAGACAAGTAGTAATCTAATAATATTGGCAGTTCTATTGCCATTATTTTTAGCTGTTGCAGGTGTGGTTATTCTGACAATATTTAGCAACAACGCCCAAAATCAGGATACAATTGCCCCGACCGATTCGACTCCAACGATGAACATGAATAGCGAAGGAATTAGCGAATATAATCCCCCTCAAACCGTACAAGATTTTACAATGCCAGCGAGTACAGGCGCTGATGTGAGTTTGAGCGATTTTCGGGGGAAATTGGTCTTAATGGCGTTTGGTTATACCCGTTGTCCAGATGTTTGCCCTGTGAATATGCTCGATTTCCGCCAAGTGAAACGGTTTTTGGGAGATAACGCCGATGAAGTAGTCTTTCTGTTTGTCAGTGTAGATGGAGAACGCGACAATCCCGATTTGTTGCGCGATTACCTTGCTCGATATGATGCTGACTTTATTGGTTTGAGTGGCACAGATGATATTATTGAACCGATTGCAAGTGATTATGGTTTATTTTATGCCCGTGTCGAAAATCCATCTGCGCCAAATGATTATTTAGTAGACCACACTGCCTCGCGCTTTTTGATTGACAAAGAAGGGAATTTAATACGTTTATATTCATTCACAACAACCCCCCGTGCGATGGCACGCGATATTATCGGGATTTTGAGCAACTAATAGAAGGTATTGTTTGGTGAAAAAATTAGCCGATGGCAATATGGCAGAAATTTTTGAATGGAACACAACACAGGTTTGCAAATTGTGGCGGTCTCATTATTCGCCAGATAGTGTAGATGTTGAGGCGAAAATTTGCCGTTTGTTATCAGCGACAACATTGCCAATCCCTAAAATGTATGAAATCGTCGAATATCAAGGACGGCGTGGCATTATTTATGAACGGGTGAATGGTGTCACGCTGTTTGAGTGGATATTCATGGATATAAGCCGATTTGAGGATGGAGCGCGTTGGCTTGGGCGCTTACATGCCATGCTCCACAAGCAACCATCACTTGCAGACTTGCCAAATCAATGGGAACGCTTGCATTGGCAACTGGCACATGCGACACAATTAAGCGATTCTGAGCGCAATCAGTTGCGACAACAATTAGATGCTTTGCCCAATGATAACCGTATTTGTCATGGAGATTTTCATCCGAGCAATATTTTGATAGATGGTGATAGGGCGGTGATAATTGATTGGATAGATGCGACATCGGGTTCGGCGATGGCAGATATTGCCCGCACCCTACTTTTGATAGATTCTGCTAGTCACCCCTCAGAAATTTTGAATATTTTCAAATCTGCTTATTTAGAGGAATATGCAAAACAATGCCCGCTAGACGAGGGCTTGGTCAGACGCTGGTATCTGATTATGGCAGGGGCGCGATTATCTGAAATGTTGCCTACAGAAGAATTGGAACGGTTGTTAAAAATTGTGCGGGATAATGGCTTATAAATTATCCCGCACAGGGGGTTAACGTCTGGGGACTCTGGGTAAGACGCTACAAACCACCTCATAATTAATAGTCCCTAATTGTGAGGCAATTTCTTCGGCGGTGATGTGGTCGTTGCCTTGCTTGCCCAACAATACCACTTCATCACCTACAGATACATCTGGGATATGAGAAATGCTGATAACACTTTTTTCCATGCTCACACGCCCAACCACTTTTGCGCGTTGACCATGTACCAAAACCTCGCGCCATGTGTTTGGCGCACGGCGGAAGCCATCGGCATAACCTACGGGGATAACCGCAATGGTTTCGTGTGTTTTGGTGAGGTAGGTGTTTCCGTACCCAATCGGATGATTTGGTGGGAGTGTCTTTACTTGTGCGATGATGGTTTTCCACGACATGACAGGATTAAAGTCGGGAGATAATTTGACGATGGGCGAGGGGTGGATGCCATACATCGCCGCGCCTGTGCGTACCAAATTAAAATGCCCATCGGGGTGCGCCAATGTGCCTGCACTATTGCCCGAATGGATATATCTGAATTTATAACCGAGTGCTTGAACCTCACGCAATAAATTCTTAAAAATGCTCAATTGATGGTTGGTATGGTCAGATTTTTCATCTGCCACTGAGAAATGGGTGTAAATGCCTTCAACCTCAATATTTTTGAGGTTGAGCAAATTTCGGAATAAAGTGAGCGCATCATCGGGCAAAACACCGAGCCGACCAATGCCTGTATCAATTTTCACATGCACACGGATTTTACCATTATTTTCACGAGCAATGCGGTCATAAGTACGGGCGACACTCAAATCGAATAATGCGAGTGTGATGTTGTTGGTAATGGCTTCATGCACGAGGTGGAAAGGGGTGTAATTGAGCGCGATGATTGGCGCACTAATCCCCGCATCACGCAAGATGAGGGCTTCTTCTAGTGATGATACCGCCAAATATCCCGCGCCATTGGCGAGGGCGGTCTCTGCGACACTAATCGCACCGTGTCCATACGCATCCGATTTGACGACTGCCATGAGCGTTGTATCTGATGCAAGTTTGTTTTTGATGGCGCGAATATTGCCTGCTAAAGCATCATAATTAATTTCAACCCAACTGAGACGGGTGGGATTATGGAAGGCGAATGTGGGCAAAATCCGATTTTGGCGCACCAATTTGCGATGATCATCTGGATTTTTGAGCAGGGCAGATGTGACCAATTCCATGCGTGACCCAATATCCCCTTTGATGAGGATAATATCATTTTCATTGAGATGATATGTATTCAAAATATTCACGACATCATTGGTTGCGTGTGTAACCGTGACCTGTTGGGCATCCATGTTGTTATCTATTGCCGCCCGTGCCGCTAATGCGGCATTTTGTCCACGCACAATGATGGTATCTGCTACTTGTGAGGCGCGTTGTCCTACGAGCCGATGCCCTGTGCGAATGTTTGAGCCGAGCCTACCCATATCTCCAAAGACAAAGAAATGTCGCTTGTCTTTAGATTTGATGGCAGAAAGCCAATCGAGCGCCGCCAATGATGAAAAGGGGTTGGCATTATAGGTGTCATCAATCAATAATGCGCCATTTTTACCTTGTAATGGATTCATTCGACCGGGTAATGGTGCTATTTTGCTCAGGGCATTGAGCGATTCTGCAATAGGAATCTCATAATGAGCGCCAACTATGATGGCTGTGAGCGCCCCGTACAAGGATAGTTTGCCTAATAATGGGATAGATTGATTGATGAAACGGGCATCCCCATAGCGCAATTCAAAGCGGGTTTCATCGCGCCTATATTGGACATTATATGCCATTAAATCGGCGCCAAAACCAGAAATACCGATTGTTCTGGTGGTTGCACGGGAATTGCCTGCCATACCCCGCACTGGGTCATCATCATAATTGAGGATGGCTAACCCATTGGGAGATAAATAATTCACCAACAGGCGCATTTCATCTGCCAAATGTTGTAGGCTTTCAAATTCAGTAGAGGCGAATGTTCCAATGTGAGTGACAACACCGATTTCTGGTTGTACGGCTTGAATCATTGCCGCCATTTCGCCGACTTGCTCTGCTCCTAGTTTGAGGATGGCAAACTTATGGTCTTCTGTCAGATTGGCTAATGCCAGTGGGATATTGAGGCGCTTTCCCGATAAATGTGGATTATGCAACACGGTGTGGCGTAAACTGAGGACATGACTGATGGCTTCGATGGTAAATGATTTTCCTGCGACACCTGTCACACCAATGACTTTTGTGCCAAATTTTCCCAAAATGTCGTGTGACCATGAGAGCAAGGCTTGTTCTACATCTTTCACGAGTAAAACTGTCACCCCAGTCGTATCACATTCGGGTGGACGGGTACAAATGACCCCAGACACCCCATTTTGGATGGCTTGTGCGATATATTCTTGTGAATTGCCGAGCGCCACAAATAATTGATTCACCGTTGCTGTTTCGTAATCGGTGGAAAAAGATTCAAATAATTGGGCGGTTGGCTCTCCAAAGAGCTGACCGTTTGACGCATTGAGGAGTTCGTATAAGTTAATCATGGTGTGGATTATAACATTAAATTGCTAAAATGCGAACAAGGGACTGTGCGTGTCCCTTGTTCAAAAATAATTTTATTCTATTAAATTTTTTCAGTGTCGCAACATGGAGGAGATGAAAAATGGGTTATTGTATCACGGATAGAAGCCGCGTGTTTGGAGTGCAGTCGCTACACGCTTGATGGCGGCGACTTGGGCGGCAGTCCGCATATTGATGTCATATTCTTCTGCTGTGCGGGCAGTGAAATCGTAGGCTTTAATCATCAAACGACGCAATTGGCGCGAAATTTCTTCTTGGTCCCAGAAGAAGGCTTGAAGGTCTTGTACCCATTCAAAATAAGATACAGTTACACCGCCAGCATTTGCCAAAATGTCGGGGATAACCACAATGCCTTTATCATGGAAAATATCATCGGCGGCGGGGGTGGTTGGACCATTTGCGCCTTCGACAATGAATTTTGCTTTGACTTTATCGGCATTGAGGCGGGTGAGTTGGCTTTCCATCGCGGCGGGGATGAGGACATCGCAGGGCAGGATGAGAAGTTCTTCGTTGGTCACATTTTCGGCGCGGGCATAATCTTTTAATGAGCCTGTTTCGGTATAATAGGCGCGAACTGCTTGAATATCTAACCCGTTT
>CALDGT010000970.1 GCA_937942935.1 uncultured Chloroflexota bacterium
AAAACGCATGAGAGTCTATGCCCAATTGTTGGGCGCTGGCGATGGCAATGGGCGCGACCAAAACCGACGTGACGGTGTTCGATAACAATTGTGTAAACACCGATGTGAGTATAAATAAACCTGCCATCACCGCTAATGGTCCAAATTGTCCTAATGTTGTCGTACCCCAGACCGCGATAGATTCGGCGATGCCGACTTTTTCGAGTGCGACCCCAAACGGAATCATACAGGCGATGAGCATGATGCTTTTCATATCTAACGCGCCGTATGCTTCTTCCATCGTGACGCAACGGGTGAGGATGAGCGCCAAAACTGCCACCATACTGGCTGTTACCAATGGTAAAATATTGAGCGCCGTGAGGACAATCATCCCTAACATGATAGCTGATGTGATGGGTGCATGTGAACGTCTTTGGAATGCGCCAAATCGCTCGGCTTCTGGCTCGCCCATCACGACCAAATCACGGCGACGTTGTTTGAGCGCAAAAATATCATTCCAGCGTCCATAGATGAGGAGCATATCTCCAAATTTGAGCCGAACATCGCGTGTGCTGATGAATTCATCATTGCTAGAGCGCCGTAACCCCAAAACAGTAACATTATATTGGCGAAATTCGAGTTCAGTCAGGGTTTTATCTAAAAATGTGGAGCGTGGGCGCAACAACATTTCGGCGATGCCCGCTTGTGGGGTGATGAAATCGCTCGCTTGGAGTTTTTCATCTTCTAAAATAGTGAATCCCCAACGGTCACATACATTTTTTACTGCCTGATTTTCGCCTTGTAAAACCAACACATCATCATATAACAATTCGGCATCGGGGCGTGGGTTATAAATCGGGTGAACAGTGCGCTCGCGCCGTGTGTGATTATTGTTATTAGAATGGGTAATTGAGACGATATTCACCGTATACTCGCGCCGAATATTCATCTGCTCTAAGGTTTGATGATTGGCGGGCGAATCATGATTTACTTTTACACGATACAACGCATTTTCCAAATTGTATAAATCGAATAATTCGGTTGGGGTAGGGGCGGCTTGAGTAGTTGATTCTTGTGACCTATCAGGCAATAAGCGATAGAGTACGGTAATCAAAAAGATGATGCCAACAATCCCTAACGACAAGCCGATAGGTGTAAAACTAAAAAAGGTGAACGGGGCATAACCTGCATCGGCGAGGGCTTCGCTCACAATAAGGTTAGGGGGTGTCCCCATGATGGTTAATGTGCCACCAAAGAGTGAACTAAATGCCATTGGGAGCAACAAACGCGATGGCGAAATTTTGAGCCGTCCAGCAAGGCTAATCACGGCGGGGAGCATGAGTGCAACCACACCCGTTGAACTGACAAATGCCGATAAAATGGCGACAGAGGCACATAAGACTAATAACATACGCTGTTCTTGATGCCCCGCAAAAACAAAAATCCGTTCTGCGATATTATCTGCCAAGCCACTCCGAAAAACTGCTTCACCGACCACAAACAAAAATGCGATGCTCATCAAACTGGTGCTAGAGAAGCCAGAAAGCGCCTCGCCTGTGGTGAGGATACCCGTCACAAGTAAGGTGATTAGCCCACCAAGTGCCACAATATCCACGCGGACTTTATCGCTGATGAACAGAATAATAACCCCAGCCGTTACCCCTAAAACAATTGCAATTTCCATATATCACCCTCCGAGAGCGTGTCTTTGAGTCATTTGTGATAATTTTAACAATCTTTTTGTTGAGGGAGATATGACAATTATCATCAAAATAAACGCCAAATGCCCCGTCTGAGGGGGCATTTATGCGAGGGGCGAACTTGTAAGCCGCTTTCTGTACTCCACGCGGGAGTGATGGTCATCTATCTGGTACGGTCATCACTGACCGCATCGTGCGGCATACCCGATGTTTTTTGCGAGACGGGCAGTCTCAGTTCATCTGTTTTGCCTTGCTCTTGGTGGGGCTTGCCTAGCCATCATTATTGCTAACGATGCTGGTGGTCTCTTACACCACCGTTTCACCCTTACCATACACAGTTGTGATGGTGCTTTGTTCTCTGTTGCGCTTTCCGTCAGATTACTCTGCCCAGCCGTTAGCTGGCACCATGCCCTATAGAGAGCGGACTTTCCTCAATGACAAACGAGTGTCACCGCGACCATCCTGCTCACCCCTCATCTGATTATATCATGCCATGCCTTAGACCGTGATATTCAACACTCGCGCAATATCTTGGGCATGGTTGCGTTCATGATTTGATAGCACACCCAAAATTTGTTCGATGGTCAAAATTTGTAAGGTGGCGTGTCTGCCTTTTACATCTAATTTATCCGCATCTAACGCATATAACCAATCATAAAGGGCTTGGCGTTGGGTGTTCATTTCGGATAATGATTGTTCAGCCGATTTTTCGGTTGTTTTTTCTGTGATACGTTTGTTGTAACGTTCAATATCAAAATCGGGTGAAATCACATCTTTGCCTTCTGCTATATTCATCACCATATTATTATGCGCTCTATCGGCATCGGCGACATGATTCACCAATTGGCGAACTGTCCAGCCTAAACCATCTGAATAGACTTGGGAATCCCATCTATCGCCAACTTGGTCTACAACGGCATCCCAATAAGCGCGAGATTCTTTTAATTTTTCAATAACATCGTTTATTCGGTCCGACATAAAAATTTTCCTTTACTATTAAAAAATAGATATTTTGATTATGCACAATTTGCTAATGGATTAGTAACTATCAATGCTTAAGATAGTTATAAATCTGTTCGGTTTGTTTTGATATTGTCAGAAATTGATAAGCATGGTATCACTATATATATACTAAATCAATTGAGGCGACAATTTATGAGCCAAACAACATCTTCACAACCAGAAAATCGCTGGCGCGATTGGACAATCATTGGGTTACGTGCCTTATTTATATTTGGCGCAGGCTTGGTTATTGTAATTCAGCGCACTCAGGTGACACCCACCCTTGTGTTTCCATCTGAACAATTTAACGATGTGTTAATTGCTTGTGGCATTGGGTTAGGGATGGTTGCGCTCCTCGCAATCATGACTCTGATTACATCAATCCGCCCATTTATGAGTTATGCCCTGATAGGGGTTGATTTTGTGCTGACAGGGTTATTTGTGATTGTCGCCAATGCACAGCCATTGATATGGATAGAGGTTGTCGTTTATTTAGCGACCACAGGTTTATTGCGCTTAGGGACAGTGTTGGGTGGCATCAATGCGCTAGGCGTGGTTGCCGCAGGCACGGGGGCGATGATTTATTTGGTAGGGCAGACCACCCAACAAATTGATTTTACGCCTTATGTTTTGCCTACAATCCTCGCTATCATCCTAATCACAGGGATAGCCATCTGGATGTATATGCAAGATGGTTTGGGGAGTAGTGAGCAACGGAATCTTCGCAAAATTGCCAAAGAACGCGACCAACAAGTGCGCGAAATGCGAGAACGGGGTAAGGCGCTCACAGAGTTAACCAATATTTTGGGTGGTACACTGAATTTTCGTAAGGTATTAGAAGCGGCGCTCGAAATTGGGGTTAAGTTATCTATTCCACAGGCTCATCACCGTACTGTAGCGATGATATTGCTTTATGATGAGCGTGAACGGCTATATGTCTCTCATTCGCGCGGATTCACCCAAGCCGAAGAACTGTCTTTCAAGGCGACACCTGCCGATGATGGGGTTATTTATAAAGCCCTGACTGAAGCTGAAGCCGTGATTTTGAATAAAGAGGTGTATCGTGACCCATCGCTCAAGCCGATTGGCGTATTTAATCCGATGCGCTCAGTGGTGTGTATTCCCCTACGAGCGCGTTATGATAATTTTGGGGTGATGATTGTCGCCAGCACCCAAGAAAATGCCTTTGCCGATGACCAGATAGACACCATGAACGCGGTTGGGGTGCAAGTGACCATCGCCTTACAAAATGCAACCCTCTATAACAATCTTTTAGGCGAAAAAGAACGCATTATGGAGATGGAAGAAGATGCACGTAAGGCGCTTGTGCGCGACTTGCACGATGTCCCCACACAAACCGTCTCGGCGGTGGCGATGCGCCTACGAATTGCCCAAATGACCCTCCAAAGAAATCCTCATGAATTGCCAACCGAATTAAAAGAACTTGAAGCAATCACCTTACGGGCTGTCGAAGAAATTCGTCATGTGTTATTCAAATTACGCCCATTGGCATTAGAGAGCAAAGGTTTGGTCGCCGCCCTAGAAGAATTGGCGGAAAAGGTGAAAAAGACCTTTCATCAGAATATGACGGTCAAGCTAAATCCTCAAATTGAACAAATTTTGGATGAAGGAAAATCTGGAGCATTATTTTATCTGATAGAAGAAGCAGTCAATAACGCACGTAAATATGCCGAAGCCGAATTGATAACGGTACAAGGCGGTGTACAAGGGGATGCGATTATTGTTAAAATTGCAGACAATGGCAAAGGCTTCGATTCTGATGCGGTGAATGCCAATTATGATAGTCGTGGGAGCTTTGGCATGGTCAACATGCGAGAACGCGCCGAATTGCTCAATGGCACACTGAATCTGAAATCTATTATTGGCAAAGGGACGGTAATTACGATAACCATCCCTTTAGAAGTGACCCAATTGACTAGCCATCCAGATAAAATTCAAAAACAGGTGAATCATACCAAATTAGCCGTTTCAACCCGAAAGTTGACTTCATGAGTAGTGAGCATTCAGCATTAGCCGCCTTACGCGGTGAACCCAGTTATGTTTGGCGGGCAGGACAAGAAAGACGTTTGCAAATGATTGCAAAATGGGCAAAATTACAAGATGCCCATGTCTTAGAAGCAGGGGGTGGGGTGGGGATGTATGCCTCACAATTTCGCAGACGATTTACACCCTCTGTCGAATTATTTGATATTGAGCTAGAACGGGTGATAGAAGCCCAATCCGAAACCCCAACGGCGATTGTTGCCGCCGCCGAAT
>CALDGT010000971.1 GCA_937942935.1 uncultured Chloroflexota bacterium
TCACTATGCCCAAATCACTTGTGCCAGTCGCTAATAAATTCCTCATCGTGTATGCCATTGAAGTGCTACGCAATGCAGGCGTTACTGATATTGGCATTGTGGTCAATAGCCTATCATCCCCCATCGTACAAACCCTCAATTCTGGCGAATTATATGGGGTCAAACTCAGTTATATCGTCCAAGAAGAGCAAAAAGGGTTGGCACATGCCACCGCCATCTGCCGTGATTTTGTCGGTGATGAGCCATTCTGTGTGTTTTTGGGCGACAACATTTTTCAAGATAAAATGCAAGCCTTACTCCAAAATTTTGCGAGTTCAGACGCACAAGCCGCACTCGGATTAGGTGAAGTCAGTGACCCAACCCGCTTTGGTATTGCAGAAATTAAAGATGATAAAATTTTGCGTGTGGTCGAAAAGCCCAAAGACCCGCCTTCTAATTTGGCTATCTGTGGTGTGTACTTGTTCCGCAAAAGCATTTTCGATGCCATCAGCAAAATCAAGCCTTCTGCACGCGGAGAATATGAAATCACCGACGCCATTCAGGTATTGCTCACCGAAGGGCAAAAAGTCGCCCCATATAAGGTCAACGGTTGGTGGATTGATGCGGGCAAACCAAATGCCATCATCGAAGCCAATCAATTTGTGCTAGGCGATATGCAATTCACCCCCAAGCCAGAAGGAGCGCATATCACCGAAAAATCAGAAGTATCTAGCCGTGTAATTTTGGGCAAAAATACCCAAGTGATAGATAGTGTCATTCGTGGTCCCGTGATTTTGGGCGATAATGTGGTCATCAAGAATAGTTATATCGGACCCTACACATCCATTGGCGATAATGTGACTGTCGAAAATAGTGAAATTGAAGCCAGCATCATCATGCAAAATTGCACCATTCACGGCATACCCGGTCGGGTAGATTCAAGCCTAATTGCCGATAATAGCGTGGTGACATCTGCCAATCACATCATCCCATCCACCCACCGCTTCATCTTGGCAGAAAATAGTTACGTCCAGTTGTAAACCTTCAAGTTACAGGGGTAGCGCCCTAATAGAATGAGTTCTTTACGGCGCACCCTTCCCTATTTTTAACACAACTCATATATAAACGCCTTGACGCATCCCACACCCCTATGTTATTGTTTATGGAGTGAACTTTTCCGATTAGACAAGTCATATAACAGGAGTGAGTAATGCCCGATATTGCAGAACGCGGTTATGTCCATGCTGATGTGTTGGTCTCTACCGATTGGGTAGCGGCAAATCTCAACAATCCCAATGTGCGGATTGTCGAATCCAATGAAGACCCCTTGCTCTACCCCAGTGGTCATATCCCCGGGGCGGTGCAAGTGGATTGGACCCAAGACCTCAATGACCCCGTTTTACGGGATTACATCCAAAAACCTCAATTTGAAGCCCTGCTATCGCGTATTGGTGTCACCAAAGATACCACCATCGTTTTTTATGGGGATAAAAATAATTGGTGGGCAACCTATGCCTTTTGGGTATTCCAATTATTCGGACATACCAACGCCAAAATTATGGATGGTGGTCGCTTAAAATGGGAAAAAGAAGGGCGTGACCTCACCCGTGAAGTCCCCAAATATACCGCCACCACTTATGTCGCCGATGACCGTGATGATGCTCGCATCCGCGCCTTCCGCGCCCAAGTATTAGAACACATCAAAGCCAATCGCCCCTTAGTAGATGTCCGTAGCCCACAAGAATATAGTGGCGAATTGCTCCACATGCCCAATTATCCCCAAGAAGGGACATTGCGCGGTGGTCATATCCCCGGAGCGCAAAGTGTGCCGTGGGCGCGTGCCATTAACCCAGAAGACGGTACATTCAAAACCAGTGATGAACTCCGCGCCATTTATGAAGGCGAAAAAGGCTTAAAATCTACTGATGACATCATCGCCTATTGCCGTATTGGTGAACGCAGTAGCCATAGCTGGTTTGTCCTCACCTATTTGCTCGGCTATAAAAATGTCCGCAATTATGATGGTAGCTGGACAGAATGGGGCAACTCTGTCGGCGTTCCCATCGAAAAGAATGTCTAATAATCCTGTTGGATAGCGGACGGCGAAAATGTCGTCCCTACAACCCACCCCATTTACGAAATATAATGTTTAAGGGCGCACAGTGTTGCGCCCTTATGTGTATACGATAGAGGACGAAAATAATGAGTGATACACCCGCTAAATTACAAGCCTTACTCACCGATTTTTCTGCGCTCACAGACCGTCATGAACGCGCCGAATATCTGATAGAAATTGCCGATAGGTTCAAAGATGTGCGCGTCCCACCCGACATTTCGACCCGCCCACATTCAGAAGCGAATCATGTGCAAATGTGCGAATCCGATGCGTATGTATGGGCAGTTGACCAACCAGATGGCACACAAAAATATTATTTTGATGTGTTGAATCCACAAGGGTTATCGGCGATGGCGCTGAGTGTCATTTTGAGCGAATCGCTCAGCAATCAGCCTGTAGAAGCCGTTGCCAATATCAAAAGCGATATGGTATTCACCATTTTTGGGCGCGAAGTGGCAATGGGTAAAGGTCAGGGCTTGATGGGCATCGTGAATATGGTGCAATATGCGGCTAAAACCAAATTGGGATAAAAAAACGGGCAGAAATGCCCGTTTTTGATTTGGAGGCGACGACGGGAT
>CALDGT010000972.1 GCA_937942935.1 uncultured Chloroflexota bacterium
CACATCACCATAAAAATCATATTCTATCATCGCTTGCGGATTGGATGCCGTAGTAAAATAGAATGTATCTCGATTGAAATTATAGAATACACTCTCATTTTGCACCACTAATCGTGTTAAACTATCCGATGAGAACGGGATAGGCTCATAATGTAGGGTACGAATCGCTGACCGTTTCCTATTGACCGAATCCCATGCCAGCACATACCAATAATAGGCTCTGGCATAAAAGGTATATTGGGGCAAAGTCATCGTATAACTGGTTGTATTGACAATTTGGTCGACAACCACATCACTCATCCAAGCGGTACGTGAAATAACGATTTGGTATTGCGTAATCCCATTAATCGGCTCCCAAGTGAATGTCACATTCGGATTCGTGACATCAGCATTATTGGTTGGAGATAACAAAATAGGCTCAGGCGCGTTTTGAATCGTCAATGAGCGCACAGCCGACCATGCTCCTATTATTGCACCATTTCTGGCACGCACACGCCAATAATATGTCCCTACCTGCGTGAATATATAAGAATCGGTGGTTGTTGCGACTGTATTGGTATACAAAATTGGCGAAAAGCCACTAGATACCGATATTTGAATCTCATATTGTGTGACACCCACCATCGCATTCCAGCTAAAGGTTAAATTATTGGAAAATGTCGTCAGCGAATTCTGTGGGGCAATCAATGTTGGCGCAGGTAAAGAATTGCGGTCATAGATGAAAATATCCTCTAAACCATTGGTATCATTCGCCACGATATTGGTCGCAAAAGAGGCTATCACCACATAGCGCATATTAGCTGATAATGCCACCAACCCAGAATCGCCATCAGTCTGACCGCCCGCCGATGTGAGCGAAATGCGCGATAGGCTGTTGGTTTGGTTATCGAACATGAACACATCAAAGGCATTATTGGTATCATTCGCCACCAATGTGGTCGCACCCGATTCAAAAAACACATAACGCCCATCATCCGAAATCACACCCCCGCCCGATAAATCATCGGCTTGGGTGCCATCATTGTTTATCGAAATACGTTTGGTCTGCCCGGTTTGGCTATCATGAAAAAATTGGTCCCAAACATACTCATTGGTATCATTCGCCACCAAATTAGTCGCATTGCTGGCAAAAGTCACGTACCGTCCATCCGCCGATATATCATCCACAATGAGAAATGGAAATGGTCCGGGGAAGGGCATTGCTGGGAGGTAAGTCGCCTGATTGCCACTGCTATCCACCGAAACACGGGTCACTTGCCCTGTTTGCAAATCTTTGATAAACGCATCTGGCGCGTTGTTGGTGTCATTTGCCACCACATTGGATGAGGTCGATGAAAATGCCAAATAACGACCGTCATCCGATAACTTTCCATCAACCGCACCAAATTCTAATTGGTCGCCATTGCCATTCACCGAGACACGGCTCGTTGTCCCTGTTTGGCGGTCATATAAAAATATATCCCATGAATTGTTGGTGTCATTCGGCACAATTTCGGATGAATCCGATACCATCACCACATACCGACCATCTGATGATATATCATCAGGCGTGATAATAACGGTATTGGTCAATGGATTGCCTGTACTGTTCACAGAGATGAGCGTGGTTGTGTTCGTTTGCATATCACGCAAAAAGACATCACTATACCCATTAGAATCGTTGGAGGTCAGATTATTGGCATCTGACCGAAACACCACATACCGCCCATTGCCAGAGATAATCGGCATCGTTGAATTACCGTTCCCTTGCACATTTGCGGAACTCACCGAAACGCGGGTATAAGTCATGGTTTGAGTATTATACCAAAATATATCCGTCGCTGAAT
>CALDGT010000973.1 GCA_937942935.1 uncultured Chloroflexota bacterium
AAAATTCATATCTTCAGAGCCAAAAAAGACCATCCCTGTATTCCCATCCACACATGGAGATGACGCAATCCCGCCACTGGTAGCATATTTCCACTTAAAGCTACCATCTTCCAAATTAACTGCCCACATATTGGTATCATAAGACCCAAAGTAAGCAACATTATTGAGGGCGGTTGGACTTGCACGAATTTCATCCTCAGACTTGAATGTCCAGCGTGGTTCAATATTCCCTTTTACAGCATCAAATTCTGAGCCTTCAAAGAAACTTGTGCCGGGTGAATTCATTGCCCGCGTTGCAGAAACGCCGCCGATACTTGGTGCAATGCCACGATAACGCAAAGCCAAAAATGCTTCTTTCATCTCTGCACAGCTTTGATACCTATCAGCAGGACTCATCGCTAGGGCTTTGTCTAAAATTTCTTGAAGACCCGGTGGCACTTTGGTATTAAAATTCACTAATGGGCGTTCATTGAAACTAAATGGCGGTTCTAAACGAGGGTCTTTACGTGTGATGACATGGTGTAATGTCGCCCCAAGGCTATAAATATCGCTCAAGAGATTGACATCGCCCTTATATTGTTCTGGAGCAGAATAACCTTCTGTCCCAATCATGGTGTTTTTTACCCCGCTGACAAATACTTTGGCGATACCAAAGTCAATCAGGCGGACTTTGCCCAAATTATCTATCATGATATTCGCGGGCTTCACATCGCGGAAGATGATTGGTTCTGGTTCTGTTTTGTGAAGGTAGTGTAACACGTCGCATAAATCAACCGCCCATTCTAAAATTTTATCAATGGGAAGTTCCTTTGTTTTATTGAGCAATAATTCCAAATCGCTCCCGTTGATAAATTCCATCACCAAGTAAGCACGATTATTTTGGTCGAAAAAATCAAAAATCTTGGGGATAGCATAGTGCGATAATGTGGCGAGGATATTTGCCTCGCGTTGAAATGCCGCCAGCGATTGCGCCCGCATACTAGGATCGCCAGAGGCATAGTGCATTTCTTTGATAGCGACTAAACGCTTGGCATCTGGAAAGTTGAGATCTCTTGCCTGATACACAGCACCTTGTCCGCCACCACCCAATTGTCCCAGCACTTTATAGCGTGCCATGAGGATGGTATTAGCTTTAAGCACACCCTCATTTCCACCAAAATCTTCTGTATTTCCAAACTGTGTCGTTTCTGGCATTGATTATATCCATCTACAAACTATGATTGATAAATAGAATGATTTCAAATAAAAGGCACAATAACCTTTACTAGATTATATATCAGTCTGAACGGACTGCAACTTATCATGAGCATAAATTCAGAAACTCTTTCGATTTACCTTCATATTCCATTTTGTGCGACTAAATGCACTTATTGTGCATTCAATACGTATATCAATTTAGAAACACTCATCCCTGACTTCGTAGATTCTCTCATACAGGAAATTAATCTCATCGCAGAGACAAATCCGTATGCAGTGGTTGAGAGTATTTACTTCGGTGGAGGAACGCCGACACTGCTTTCCCCGCAACAATTTGACCAATTGCTAGGGGCATTATCACGCGGGTTTAAATGGGCAGATGACATCGAAATTTCGACAGAAGCCAATCCAAATGATTTAAGCCTGCCATACCTTAAAGATTTGCATCGGCTAGGGATTCATCGCATGAGTATTGGGATGCAATCGGCAAACCAAAATGAATTGATACTATTTGACCGCCGACATGATAATCAAACGGTTATCACCGCCATGCAAATGGTGCGCGAGGCTGGATTTAAGAATATCAATCTTGACCTCATTTATGGATTCCCCAATCAAACACTCCAAACTTGGGAAACGAGCCTTAAGCAAGTGATTGCACTCTCACCTGAGCATGTCTCATTATACGCACTTACACTAGAAGAGGGGACATCACTCAAGTCGCGGGTTGATTATGGCTCATTGCCAATGCCAGATGATGATTTGACCGCCGATATGTATGAATTAGCAACTGCATCCTTAAATCAGGCTGGATATGAGCAATATGAAATTAGCAATTGGGCAAAACCGGGTTATGAATGTCGGCATAATCTTCAATATTGGTATAATGCGCCGTATGTGGGCTTGGGTCCAGGGGCGCATGGTTTTGCAGGTGGGGTACGATATGCCACCATTTTATCGCCCCAACGATATATTAGCGCCATACGAGAAGGGAAGGGGACTTATCCATTTCCACAAACACCTGCTACTGTGGATGCCCGAAAAGTATCGGCTGATGAAGATATTGCAGAGACATTAATGATGTGCCTGCGGTTACTCAAAGAAGGGGTCTCTTTGTCTGAATTCAAAAAACGTTTTGCCACAGATTTATTGGAACTACATGGCAAAACGTTCAAACAATTTGAATCTCATGGATTGCTCGAAATCACCTCTGACCGAGTTCGCATTACTGAAAAGGGGAGGTTGCTGAGCAATATGATTTTCCGTGAAATTATTTAGCTCCGTTTGATGAGTGGGGTCTTTTGCAATTCGGCAATAGTAGAAGCCCCACTACAGAGCATCGCAATGCGGATTTGAGCAGTTAGCTCACGAATAAGTTGGTCTACTGCCTCAACTGACTCGTTGGCGGCTTTGAGGAAATGACTGGCAATTCCCCCCAAACTTGCGCCTAATGCGATGCACTTCGCAATCTCAACGCCGTCTTTTATGCCACCACTGGCGATAATGGGCAAATTAGGCGCACCTTTGACCGCATATTGAATCGCATCAGAGGTCGGGATTCCCCAATCGGCAAAACTTCTCGCTACACGCGCATGAAAAGATGTTGGGGCGCGATGATATTCGACTTCACTCCAAGATGTGCCACCAGCGCCCGCTACATCAATAGCAGAAACCCCTGCATTGGCAAGGTCTCGCGCATTTTTCTCAGAAAATCCCCAGCCAACTTCTTTGGCTATCACAGGAACATTGACAGCTTTGCAGACAACTTCAATTTTTTTGAGCAACCCCGCAAAGTTAATATCGCCTTCGGGTTGAACAGCTTCTTGTAACACGTTAAAGTGCAAAATGAGAGCATCTGCGCCCACCATATCCACAGCTTTTTGGCATTGTTGCCATGTATAGCCATAATTCAATTGAACAGCGCCCACATTGGCAAAAAGCAAAATATCTGGAGCGACTTTGCGAACATCATAACTATAAACTAGCGCATCACTTTCGATTGCGGCGCGTTGCGACCCCAATCCCATCGCAATTTTATGCTGTTGGGCGGCTTGTGCTAAGTTAAGGTTAATCCGATGCGCCATATCTGTCCCGCCAGTCATAGAAGAAATCAGGATGGGCGCACTAAGTGTTTTTCGGAAAAGTGTAATCGTGCTATCTACGGCACTTAAATCAAGTTCTGGCAAGGCTTGGTGCATAAAAGCATATTTTTCTAAGCCAGTCGTGACATTAGGAAATTGAACATCTCGTTCTAAGTTAATCTTGATATGGTCTACTTTACGGCTTTCTGTTGTTGGTGAATCTGTTGGTTGCGTCATCCAATAAATCCTTGTCATTTGTTGGTTAATTTAGCGTAATCATATCATCAAAATTGCACAAAAAACATGATTGCCAACATCTTTTATTCAGATGCGGGGTTATTATGAGATAGGACTAGCAGTGAATCGGATTATCTGTATAATCTCTATGAGATTTTATCAAATAAAAAACAAGACTTCTGTAATGAAGAGGGAGTAAAAATGGCAGATTCTGTTGAAGAACGTGTAAAGAAAATAGTGGTAGATTTGCTTGGTGTTGATGAAGACCGTGTTGTCCCCAGTGCTGATTTTCGCGGGGATCTTGAAGCAGATTCTCTCGACCTTGTTGAATTGATTATGGCATTTGAAGAACAATTTGGTGGCGAAATCACTGATGAAGATGCCCAAAAAATCAAAACCGTTGGGCAAGCAGTTGAGTATATCAAAACCCGTATGTAATCATCCAAAAAGACGGCAGTTAACGCCGTCTTTTTGATTCTAACCACACATTATACCCCGCCATCAAAATAAACATCCCCGTGCAGGCAATGATACCAATCCCTACTGATATACTGATTTGAAAATCTGCCAGTAGTGAATAGGCTAATATCACACCCCATACACTAACAATTGCACCAATAAGGGACATAACAACGGCTATATAATGCCGATAGGGTTTTAGAACCCCGCTCAAACCAATCGCACAACCAATAATTCCGAGTACAGATAGCCCTGCTTGTTGTAAGTAGTTCATATCGTCTCGGTTGGTGGTCAAAAATTCGAGGGGAGGGGTCGAAAATATGACTAAAATAAGACAGATTACCCCATAAAACCACCAATTAGCCGATTTGAAAGGATAGGGTGGGGCATTAAATGCAACAATCCATGCCAAACAGACCAATGGAAACCTAAGCAAAAAGCTGGTGAGCAATATCGGTGACATGGCACGAGTAGCAGGGTGCAGGCTTGCCCATTCTGCAAGGTCAAATGCCCCAAATGTTAGGCTTGCGCCACCACCGACCACCCAAGGGAGTGTATAGGTAATAAGTGTGAACAAAATAAAAATTATCCATACAGTAGGAAATAATTGTTTTTTGATAGTCATTATATCTTTCCAATCGTGTCGAATAATTGGGTAATTTGTTTATCTTCTGCTTCTTGCATATCCACGAAATTTGCCATAAATTCGCTTCGACGTTGACGTAATGCCATCGGTGCGACCACACGAATATCTTCTATCGTAGCAATTTTTCGTCCATCGGCAGCGGCATGTGCGCGGGCGGCTTCAAACATAGTATATTCGGCGCGTGTAGAATCTATTTTGAGTGATTGCACCAACTTTAGCCCTAATTGAATGGCATCATCATCAATAACCGTCTCTTTTAATAATTCACGCGCATGAATGACATCGGCGAGGGCATCTTGAGTTACTTCTTCCCATTGTCTGATAAATTGTGTTGGATTAGCGCGATAGGCACGAACACGTTTATATACTTCTAGACGTTCTTCTATGCTTGATAATCCACGTACATTCACACGCAATCCAAAACGGTCTAAAATTTGCGGACGCAAACGACCTTCTTCTGGATTCATTGAGCCAATTAAGACAAATTTTGAACGATATGTCCCCACCATCGCCCCTCTACGAACCGTATAACTGCCTTGTGCGGCGGCATCTAAAATTGCATCTACAATTTGGTCATCCAACAAATTC
>CALDGT010000974.1 GCA_937942935.1 uncultured Chloroflexota bacterium
GAATAACACATCCTCATCGTACATCTTAAAACTGTACTTTTGGATGATAATCCCATTCATGGCGGTGCTATTCAGCAGGGTGACATAATTGGTAATCGTGCGTCCACGCAAATCTAAATCATGGCGCAACACGCCTTTTCCGTCCAAATTACGGAAATAAAAATCTATATCGGGATAGGGCAATGTCGGTCCGTGATATGCCGATAAAAATCCGCAGGGTTGCAACGCGATTTCCATATACATTGAATACGGCAACACAGGGTATGGGCTATCGGTATAAAACCATGCGTTTGCAGGCACATCATACTCGGCATGAATAGATGTCCCCTTCACCGATTGATAGCGTTCTCCCTGAATATTCATAATACGCGAAATGAGCATCAAATCACCGTTGGGGATGCGGGGCGTGCGTTTATGGTCATACAAGGCATAATTTTCGCCAAAGCAATCTGCCACCCGTTTCAGTGCGAATGTTTCTACTTTATCCCCGTCATACATCGGTTTAATCCCCTTGCGGATAGACGGCGCGGTGATGGGTTTGGCGGGTGGAATCACCAAGTGTTTCGGTGCTGGGGATGGTATGCCTGATGGTTGTTGTTGAGGTGGTCTAAATGCTTTAATCGCCTCTTTTTTATCGTCTAATGTACCAACAAATTCGGGTGTGGGTGGCATGGACGACAAGAATGTCGTCCGTACAGATGTATCACCGATGGATGCAAATTGCTGGCTGATAAAATCGGCGATGGTGCTTAATCCCGATTTACGCCCCGCCAAAAAGTCGGTATGAACACGATGCAATTCATCGGGCAATGGGGTATATGACGGGAATGTCGCCTGTATATGTTCGGGGGTGAGTGTGGACGGCAAGAATGTTGTCCCTACAGGCTCGGGTGTGGGTTGTAGGGGCGTATATCCCGTCCGTGAATGGGATATATTCACGCCATCCAACGGCGTGTTCACGATAGTCGCATAAATATCTTCGCCACCCAAGCGCACAGAACGGATTAATTTTTTGGAATTATCAGCATGTATAACAGGGCGATACAACGCGCTCAAATCCATCGGCACACGATGGCTAACCAATTGTGCCAACAAACGGATGATAGAGGTGCGCGAATCCACACCAAGCGCATCAATTGAGACGGCGACATGCGGTTTATCTAGCAACGTTTCATCAATCCAACGGGCGCAGGTGCTTCTGGGTCCCAATTCAATGAATACACGCGCACCATCGTCATAAACGGTGTTGATTATGCGCGGAAAATCAACTTGCTTACATGCCATCCGCGCAATACTCCCCGCAATGACGGCGCTATCTGCCGTAATCGGTGCATAATCGGCGGATGAATAGAGGGAGACATCATTTATCCGTGTAGCAGGGATATGATTCAGCCGATAAAATTCGCCATATTCGCTCATCATGGCTTCGTTGTGAATCACCACACTGAACGGTGCTTTCATACTCTCCCCGCCAACCGCTTTGAGGACGCGCTCACACGCGGTTGGGTCGCCTGCAATCATCACCTCATTGGGGGTGTTGATGTGGGTTAGATACACCTTACGTTCCCGATTCACCGCCTCGCGCACTTTTTCGGCGGGCGCGGCGATGAAATATGCCCCCCAAAATTGGTCGGCGGGTACATCTGGCGCGATTCCCCACGCATCACGGACGGCATCCATTTGACCCGCAAGGCGCGATTTGAATAGGTTAGAGGCGCTAAATTTGGCATTTGCACCATCGGCATCATGCCAAACATCCATCCCCCACATCATACTGCCTTCACCCAAACTATAACCAAAGGCACTTTTAGGCGTAATTTTGAAGCTATCGCGCATCACCCGCGTATAAAGCAGGGCAAAACTCAAACCCGATTGAATCATGGCTACGGCATCATCCGCCAGAGCATCTTTCATCAGGCGGGTGAGTTTGTTATTCGGCTTCTCTAGGCTACGCGGATACAAACGGCGCTCGGCAATCACATCGCCGACATTCGCGGTCAAACCC
Source organism: uncultured Chloroflexota bacterium (assembly GCA_937942935.1). Taxonomy (GTDB): domain Bacteria; phylum Chloroflexota; class Anaerolineae; order Aggregatilineales; family Phototrophicaceae. Next base: position 2,006 of record CALDGT010000974.1, read on the forward strand.
GATAGCGGTTCATAAACTTCAGGGAATAGATGAAGCAATTCATAGCCCAATTTGGGATAACTATTAAATGCACCCGGATAGACAAATGCGACATGCCCCGCTTTGCCCACAGGCACGGGGGTGAAATAACTACCAAGTGGGGTTGTCCATGCCTTGCCTGTGCGGAATGATTCGGCTACCCCGCCCAATGCGCGGTCAATTTCTTTTTGTGCTTCATCTGGATTGCGGGCAATCAGGGCAACGGTATAAGCCTCATGTGATTGATACGCGCTAAAACAATCATCCGCCACTTTTTGGAGTGGTGCGCCTGTTTGGACGGCATTTTTCAAATGGCTAATCCGCGCTAAGATGGCTTTTTCATCCCCCCCACTGATTAGCAATAGGGTCGGTGAACCTTGCGTCCGATAGCCATGCGGTTTATTCGCCGATTTTTCTGCGGATAAAATCACATGCGCGGCTGTGCCATCGGCACTGAGGCTATTGATACCTGCAATACGCTTATTGGTGAACCATGTGCGCGATTTGGTCGCTACCCAAAGCGATGCCCCTACCCATTTTTCGGGATATTCGGGGCTGTTCCAATTTGGCACGACGGGGATGAATCGCCCAGACAAACATAACGCGGTTTTGATGAGGCTCGCCATGCCCGATGCGGCATAAGTGTGTCCAATATTTGCTTTAACACTGCCCATCGCACAGGTTAAATCTGTGCCTGTATAAACGGCGGTGATGCCCGAAATTTCGGTTTCATCCTCATGAGGAATACCACTGGCGTGCAATTCGATATATTCCACTTGTTCGGGACGGAGTTGTGCCGATTGTAACGCGGATTGAATAGCGGTGGTCAAACTTTGGGCGGTGGGGTGAATCGGCAATTGCGAATCTGGCGTGATTGCGCCTTCTGCAAAGGCAAGTGATTCAATGGTGGCATAAACAGGCTTATCCCCTGCTTTTTCGGGACGGACTAAGACCACCGCGCCCGCGCCTTCACCAATCATCCACCCTTTAGATTCTTGAGCGATACCCATCGCAGGTGTGCCTGTATGCAATGGCGATAAGGCATGACGCATGACGACATTTTCCATGCCGCCCGCCAAATCCACCGCGCCAACCACCACCGCATCTACACTCTCATCGGCAAGGAGTAATTGCGCCAATTCTAATGCCTTAAAGGTGCTATTTTCTTCGGCAGAGATGGTGAACGCCACCCCACTAAAATCCCACAAATTCGCAACACGGCTGGCGGCAATATTACCGATATAACTGGTGTAATGATTCACCTGCGCCCGTGTGAGCAAGGCATCTTTGGCGAGATGTTCGAGTTGCGTGGTTTGCTCATCCGATAAGGTTAACCCCGCCTTTTGAATCGCATCACGGGCTTGCCAATTGAGGTCTAACCGTCCGCGATATTGATGGAGCGCCAATTCTGTCCCCAATGCCACCAAAACCGCCACATTTGCGCCTTCATGCAAACCCGCATCGCGGATGGCGTTATCTGCTACCTTGAGCAATAACAATTGTTGCGGAATTGGCTCATCGGCGGGATGGGGTGGAATTTTATATTGGGCAAAATCGAGGTCGAAACGGTCAATATATGCGCCTTGTGGGGCATCAGGTAATCCATAAGCATTGAGCCATTCAGGATGATGTTGCGCCCCTTTCCACCGTCCATCAGGCAGGGGGATGAATGCCGTTTCGCCATCATAAATGGCATTGGCAAATTTTTCTAAAGTATCGAAAACACCAAAATGAGCATCCATGCCGATAATTGACATGCGGGTTAAAGGGGTGGGCGATGTGTTGGCGGATGGCTTGGCGGATGATTCTAGCACCAAGTGGGCGCTAACCCCACCGAATCCAAAGGCATTCACACCCGCCCGATACACCCCGTCGCGTGAATTCCACACCGTTTGATGCCTCACAATTTGTTCCCCGCCAAATCCTTCTTGCGATGTGAGGGGTTGTTGAACGCCCACTGTCGGCGGAATTTGCCCGTGTGACATGGCTAAAATCAATTTGAGCATACTCGCCATACCTGCGGCGGTGAGCAAATGCCCCACATTCGATTTAACACTGCCCACCATCGGCGCATGATTAAAAAATTGCGCCATCGAAGACAATTCTGTCCTATCACCCAACGGCGTGCCACTAGCATGACATTCGACATAATCTATGCTATTTGGCGAAATTTGGGCGCGTTCATAGGCTTGTTGCAATGCCATCACCTGCCCTTTGCTGTTTGGTGTGAGGATGTGCTTGCCGTGTCCATCATTGGCAAGTCCAAAACCACTGACAACCGCATAAATACGGTCATTATCGCGCACCGCATCGGATAGACGCTTGAGGACAAACATCCCCGCGCCTTCCCCCGCGAGCAATCCTTCTG
>CALDGT010000975.1 GCA_937942935.1 uncultured Chloroflexota bacterium
GGGATAATGGTTGCAAGAAACACATTAGAATCCACTACGACCCAAGAGTTCATTGTCTCTATCCTCTCTGACTTCGCGTACCATATCTTCTATAGACATAAAATGATTTTCGCCATATTTGGCGAGTAATTAAGTGTGCAATCTTTTTGCTTTTTCTAGCCATTCATGTGTATTGAGTTTAACGAATTCATCGCCTACCAAATCCAATAACCGTTGTTTTGTTTCTAAATCCAATTTGATAAACCGAATGATTAATTCTTGTTCGAGCGCATCCATCTATCCACATCCTTTTTTCTTTATTATACAGATATTCATCACTATTCACCTATCAAAGTGTGGTCAGGAGATGGTATTTATTCAACCTGACCACTAAAAAAATGCCCAGTTAATCGGTGATGAGTCGTGAGCGATGAAAGCGCCTAAAGACCCACGCCATAAGAAGCCCGTCCAAAATGATGAGGATGATGAATAGCACCAGTAAAACACCACCCATCTGATTCTCTGCAAATTCACGGCTATAGAGTTGACTTAGTATCTGTCGTGGAAGGATGCTCATGAGTATGCTTGGCACGATAAACAATGCCAAAAATGGGATAATCATGCGTTGATAGGCTTGGCGGACAGTGGTCGCATGAACTGACGCTAAAACACCCATCTCTGCCAATAAAAGACCAATTACCACAGGGATGATGATAATCCCAAGTATCACAGGCAATGGGTACATAATGAATCTCCCCTGATTGGCGGTGAGGTTGATGGTGATAAGGGCTAATAATGCCGAAATTTGTACCATGACCCACGCCTGAAAAATGGGGATAATCATCTTCCCCAACAAGATCGCTCCATCGGATAACCGACTTGCGAGTAATGTTTCTAATGTATGCCGTTCCCGTTCCCCCGCGATACTATCTGAAATGATGTTGAGAATGAGGAACATGGGCATCCAAACCCATAACAAAATGACTATAGATTCAATAAGCATCGTCCCAAATTGCAATGGCAAAAAAATGCCAATTGTCACAACGATGAGCGACATATTCAGTATCCATTTTTTGACACTGCCATATTGCAAAATGCTCTCACGCCATTCTTTCCAGATGATTGTTTTGAAATCGGTTATCATATTATGCCTCTACCAAACTCATAAACGATTCTTCGAGGGTGGATTGTTCGCGGATGACTTCTTCTATCGAAACCCCATGCGATACCAATACTGTGACGATGGGCGCGGTTGTCGCACCTGATTTGATGTGTAAGTGCAATTGGTCATCTTGTATGTTACATGCGATGATGCTCGGATGTTGGCGTAATATGTCCAGAATGGCATCTGTAAACCCCGCGCCTACAATTCTCACATGAGCATCTTGTGTAATTAACTGATTAGGCGCACCCACTGCTAATAATTTTCCTGCCCGAATAACCGCAACCTGATGACACAATTTTTCGGCTTCGGTCAGATTATGTGTGGTCAAAAAGACGGTTATCCCCTTATCTTTTGCCAATGATGAGAGGTCATCGCGTAAATTATTGGCGGCAACTGGGTCTAAGCCTGCGGTGGGTTCATCTAAAAAGACCAGTTCAGGGTGATGGAGTAGCGCCCGTGCGAGTGCCAATTTTTGTTTCATCCCTCTGCTCCAATTGCTGACACTCTCTTGGCGACGTTCCCACAGACCCAAGTGGGTTAACAACTCTTGAATACGGTTGGCGCGGGTTTGTGCAGATAATTTCCATGCGCGGGCATAAAATTCGAGGTTATCTAAGGCACTCAGCCGTTCATATAGCCCTGTATACTCTAGTAATGCTCCACATTTTTCGCGGATGAGGTGTGCTTGGGTATGTGTATCATGCCCTAATACCTGTGCATGACCCGATGTTGGCTCAATGAGTCCTAACAAAAGGCGGATGGTTGTTGTTTTTCCTGCGCCATTTGTGCCTAAAAATCCGAAAATCGTGCCTCGTTCTACAGTGATAGATAATTGGTCTAGGGCGCGAACCGACTTAAAATCGCGGGTTAACTGATGTGTGGATATAGCAAATGTCATCATGCACCATCCTGTGGATAGATGAATTTACTTTTATTATATTATCCACTATGTGACTATTTTGGTGATAAATGTCATGTAACTAGCTATCATTCATCTTCATCGGCATCGCGGGGGGGGATTCCCCCCTTTAATGAGTTTGAGGAATTTAGCCTAGTGATGAGATGGGTAAAACACCAGCATGATGGTTTGTTATTAGACCGAGACCGCAATGTGGCACTTTTTAGGGCATACGGAGCATGACCTTTGAGGTTTCAAAATCAATTGGGGCGGAAGAATGTTCATGTAGTATTTTCCACACGCCCTCTCTATTCTTCAATACCCATGTAAATCTATTGTTCATAGCACGTAACTCTTTTCCTTCAGCAGATATTCCTTTGAAGGTGATAAATGAGTGAACCATTGCCATATCGTGGTCTGCAATGATGTTGGTGTTGTCCATTTCAACTACTACAGACTCACTACCGAGCGAACCAAACCAATCTGTCACCATTTTTCGCCATGCCTCAACTCCTTTATATGACCATTCACCCCACATATCAAATACCACGATATTTGGGTCATATAGTGAAACAAATGCGTTAACATCTTTTGCATTCACAGCAGTTTTATACAGGTCTAACATCTGCAAAATTGGTTGTTCAACTTCATTCATTAAAAGTCTCCTTGTCGGTATCTTTAGTGAACTGAAAATTTAGGTATAAAATAACCTGATATTATTTTAACATGGGTTTTTGCCATTGTTACAACCAATTACATTCAAATTAAATTGTAGTGAGGTGGCATTATCCTGAGTGAATGAGTTACTCATCCTCATCGGCATCGCGGGGGGTTAACATGCCCCCTTTCACTGAATAGGGGGCTTGAAACATGCGCGGAGGACGGCGTTGGCTCACATCCAATGTGCCGATATAGGTTTGGGTGGTTTGTAGGCTCTCATGTCCCAAATTTTGGCGGATGCGCTCCAAATCCATGCCAAATTCATATGCATTACGGGCATACGTGCGCCGTAAATCGTGCGGATTCACCACACGCGGCTCCCCATTTATCCATAACGGATATTTATTCATGACCTGATTCACCGCCCGCACAGTTAATGGGGTGGGGCGCACCGTTTTTCCGTCTTTGAGGATACCCCGAAACACTGCGCCTTCGCTGATGCCCGCCTTCGTCATCCATAAATCCACATAATCTAAGCACCATGCCAATAAACCATACGGCACAAGGCGCTGTTTATGATTTTTTCCCTCTTTGACACGCAGTGCTACTTCACCGCCCAATGTTTGGCGCACATCATCGGTTTCTATTGCCACCAATTCTGCCTCACGCACGCCTGTGCAGGCGAGCATGGCAATCATCGTCACATCGCGCAAGCCGAGCAGGGTGTTCACATCGGGCAGGCGCAGTAATGCCCGCACTTGGCTTGGGCGCAAGCGCAAATGTTCACTATCGGCAATATCCATCTTGGTGATGACTTGTGCCGTGGCGCTGGTCGGATGTGTATCATTTTGAATCCGCACGAGCA
>CALDGT010000976.1 GCA_937942935.1 uncultured Chloroflexota bacterium
CAATATCGCGCCACTAACACACGAATAATGGATACTTCCATCTATATCCTTAGTGGTTAAAATTCCTTGCATTACCCCATACATAAGAAGTGTATCGAGAATTTCATTTCTCAAAAATTTGCGCTCTTTATCGGTTTTATTGGGGTCTGTGTATGGATTGAGCAATTGCCCAATAGAAGGTAATTTGCGAATGTTTGCCAAAGCAATTGGAAACGCCCCCTCAGACTCAATTGCCTTGATAATCTCATGCAATAGTGTCTCATGCTGGTCTTGTGATAACACATCCATAACATCACCTCCATAACATAATGCAGGGGTAAAATAACCCCTGCATAAATTTATTCATCGGCATTTAGATAATCTTCAATGATTTTTGTAATTGCAATCAAATCATTCAGTATTGTTTGATTATCTAAATGATTATCTTCATCCTTCAATATAGTCCGAAGCCATTCTGCGCCACTCGTTTGTGACCATCGGTACAAGTTTTCTAGCAATTGATTATTTTCTTGATACCGATTATACACCTTTTTAGCGGTCTCATCATCTACTTTTTGAATAAATGAAAATAACCCGTCTAGTAATGGGAAAAAGACACCCTTGCCATCTGTGGTGAGGTCTAACTCACCAATATCTGCATTTTTGAACTTAACCACTCCCCTACTAAACGACCAATCCGAAGGCGCACCAATGCTGGCAAGGGCGGCGGCAACAAGATAAATCTCAGTCTGGGTACGTTTTGCTAAGGCAGTAACAACCAATGGGTGCAAAATACGATGCGCCTGACGCAATTTATCGCGCAATTGGGATTCGTAATAAATAGCATTACGCTCTGCATCAAACACGGCAGTTGGGCGTGTTTTGTTTTGAATAAATGTCTCGCTCAGATAAACCTTTTCATCGCTATCTATATTTTCAATAGCATTAATTGGCACAATATCTAAGGTTTGAACAAGTGTGAGTGTAAATGGGTCATCTGTGTCTAACAATTTTATCCCATTAGAATCGTTACGTAATAAATCACTTTGTATGAGAAGCTGTTTCAGTTGGTCTTTATTGACCAAATCAATATGATGGGACAAAATAATCCCCGGTAATTGGTTGGGTGCATACATCGTGTTAGTTGTCATTAAGGGGGATGATTGTTCAATGAGTGTCTCTGCTGTAGATGAAATGGTGTGTTTATCTAAAACACCGCCGGCTAACACCGCAGAGATACTGAACTCTTCTCGAACTTGTCGTGCAAAATACCGCCCTAACTGAAGCAGTCCCTCTTCGAATGAGCGAACATTAGAAGGATTTAATTGAATAGAAATGGGCATTTCTTGGTCGTTGCGCTGTGGCAAACGAATAGATAGGGCTAATTTATCGGTGGCATCTCGCTCCCAACTGATTTGTGCCAACCCATCCTTTACATGATTGAGCAAATATTGGGTATACCATTCATTAGCAATCGAAACAGGCTGGCTTTGCCCGTCTTTTTTCATATCTGTGATATAAGTGCGTGTTTGCAAGTTTTTGCAGGCGTTAATATGTGCATCAATGGCGCTTTGGCGTTGGTCTAGTAACCGATATAATGATTCCCCTTGAGTTGCTATGAGGCTTTGTTTAATAGCATCGAGTTTATGAGCAACTTCACGGATACGGTCTTCAAACACTTCCAATGCTTGTACTAGGTCGAGTCGTTCTTGAATACGCACATGATAAGACCGTAAGCGAGCTTGCAGTTTATCTAAGAAGCTGAGGGCAAGCGCCATTTTTGCCCCTCTTTTTTGCACATAATCGACATTCGCGTGCGCTGTTTCTTCACCATTGAGTAAAATAAGCAAAACCCGAATCAGTTGGTCCTCAAAAGCAGTACCAATCTCTGGAAATTTAGGTGTTTTGAAGTCATTGATAACTTGCCTTAATTCTTTTACTGATTCTTGTGGGTGGGGGTTGGGGTTATTTAGGGCAAGGAATAGGCGCATCCAAATTGTAGGCATTTTACCCAGTGTAAACGCGCCATTGAGGAAGAATATAGATAATTCTTCTGCATTCATTTGGCGTCCAAATAACATATCATGGACAAAGCGCTCATCTAGTTGCAGGCGGTTATCGCCATTTCCACGCCCAGAAATGAGGTGAAACAGCAATTGTCCCGCATATCTTACCGTGATTTGCTCTAGTAAATCGGCGAAGGGTATGCGGTATTGATACACCCCCATACCGCTCACCATCATGCGCCGTTGGCTAATTTGCTTGTCTACCGCATTCGATTTGCGCTTGTTACGCCAGTCATATAACCCAAATTTGAGAGTTGATTCATCGAGCCACAATAAAATACCATCTGAAATAGCAGGATAAATTGCTAATTGTGGGTCTTGGATGGCGCGCGTACGGTTGGTATCGTGGATGGTGATGTCATCGAATAAAACACTATCCCAAATGATATTATATTTAGGATTGATGCCATAATTCAATTGGAAGGGGGCATTTGCCGCCAACTGAAACCGCGATAATTCGCGCAGACTAGCAACAGTATTAGCAGGGCGCAAATTATCATTGGAGTCATACCCACCACTTGCCCGCGAGGTCATAAAATGCCCAATCAGACGGGTTGTATTGACAGGATTATTATTTTTGTTGATGATGCGGACGAGGGTAGCAATATCTAATAATGCGCCAGCACCTACATCATCGCTCAAATCACTAATCATAATCGTTGTCAAAATGCCCTGATAGGTGACATCTTTAATGATAGATTCTAAATTTGCCAATACATCTTTGCCTGTGTCTTGTGAATAACCGCGCAAGTTATTAATGAGTGCCAAACGCCCCAGTTGACGATTGGTACTGCCACTTAACCCTGTATCTGGGCGCAGAACAGCATCTCCCTGATTTTTTAGGTAGTTGGTATTCACCCAGCCCAAAGAAGCATCGGTCTTTGCTAGGTTTACAACGGGTTGAACAGAATCTTTCCAGCGCACAATTTCGTTATCAGACAATAACGCCCCTGTAAATTTGTCTGGCTCGACCAATTTATCTTGGTCTTTTGCCAAAATACATAATAGGCGCACTTTATTTGAGGCTTCACCTAATCCTGCGTCAATCAATCCTTTCTTAATCTGAGTAAGCACATGCCATCCGCCTACCCCCACCCCAATGATAAGCGCTGGTTGTGGCTTCCATAGAGCTTTAATACCGTCCCATTTTTCCAATTTTACAGGTTGGCTTGGCAAGGGCATCGGAGGCGGTGTTAGTGATTGTGTTGGTGCAGGTGGTTTTGGTTTATTCCGTGAAGCACACATAAGCATTAATATCCCTAAAATAATTGGCAAAATAAGCCATGGCAAAAGCGCCAGCAATTCATTTGATAAATTATCACGCGCAGGCGGGTCGCCCCAAAATGGCAAATGCTCAAAAACACCCGTAAATGATGCCCCACGCAATAATCGTGCAGGGCTGGTAGTACGATTTGTAAAAACATCTGCCACGACAATATCATAATTGGTATCATTGCGTGTGGTATTAAAGGCGATTCGTGTGCCATCACGATTCCAGGTTGCCCAAGTATCGCTGTTTGGCGAATTTGCTTCAATGGGGGAGGCAACATCGCTAAAATTCACAGGGTCTATGGCGCGAATATCCATTAGCCAAATATCGGCATTAGGATTTGTATAACTGTTGCCATAGGGCGCATGAGTAAAAGCCAGCCATCTACCATCGGGTGAATAAGACGGGTAATATAACAACCCTTCTAAATCGGCTTGGGTGATAATGGGCTCTGGGGTGCCTTCTCCTGTCGCACGAATACGATAAATTTCGCTCGCGCCTTCAAATTCTAAGCCATTATTCCAAAGAGTTTGTCCGCGTTGATACCGCACATAAGCAATGTATTCACCATCAGGTGACCAAGTGGGCATCTGTGCGCCATGTGTAGGGCTAGTGGCGCCACTAATCAGGGTGCTTTGACCAGTGGCGATATTCATCACATATAAATCGGATTGGGCATCTGTATATGCCAAGCGCGAGCCATCTGGCGAGAAAGCCGTGTATACAGCCAGAACACCACGAATATTTACAGGCTCGCCATCTAATCCAATGGCGACCAAAGGTCCGGGCGCTCCACCCCGAATCGCCACAATTTGCTCGGCAGAGCGACTTACAGTATGACACCCCACACATCCTTGTTGATTTAATTCTGTCAGTTGGGCTGGCTGTTGGGCAAAATCATTGGTGACATAAATACCACTTTGCCCACCCTGCATCCGCCAGAAATAAATACTTTCTGGGATGGGGCAGACTGTATTGATAACAGGCTGAAGAAATAAAAAGATAACCCATATCAGTGATAAGAAGAAGAGTGAGCGTAAAATCCAACAAGAGATTTCTCTTCTTTCGGCACTAGGGTTAGATAAGTTTTTATAACCACGCATCACAATTAGCCAGAACCATAACGCCAATAATAAGGCAAGCACGAGCCAAGGTAGCCAACTGATGAGGCTTGGCTCACATAATGCACCAGACACGCCCATATCTGTATTGCTAATAGGCGTTGTTTGGGTGGTTGAAGTCGTCCAATTGGGTGGTGGCGGCGTTGGTGTAGGGGTCGGTGTTGGTGTTAGGGTTGGGGTCGGTGTATAGGTCGGCGTTGGGGTTGGCGTTGCGGATCCAGACGCGCAGGAACTCGTTGGCGAG
>CALDGT010000977.1 GCA_937942935.1 uncultured Chloroflexota bacterium
TGCGCTACCATCACCCAAGATGACACCCGCGCCTGTGGTGAGGGTCGTGCGTGTGATGGATACATCATCAAGCGAGAATGTGCCACCCGTGTTATCTGCCAGATAAATGCCAGTGGCTTCTGGATTTTGAATGGTCACACCACCAGAAACCGTGAAATTGGTGATGGTTGAATTGGTCACACGGATGGGTGAGAAGGTGTTATCTGAGGCAGTCGAGGCAATGAGGGTATAAATAACATCTGCCGTGCCTGTATTTAAGAAAATAGCTTGCCCATTACCATTCTCAATGAGTTCTCTAATGGTCAATGTGCCATAATTTGTGCCGACAATGCCCGCAAAGTTGCCTGTATTGGCAATGGTAAATCCGCGCAGGGTGTTGTTGGTAGATAGGGTAAAGCAATCTGCGGCGGCGCTATTGAGAGTTGGGTTTGCGCCATTGAGAGCATTGTATGGGGCAAAATCGCTCGCTGCCACAGGTGTAATCGGCGAGCTATGTGCGGCGGCGAGTGCGGTCAGGGTGCTAGATGAGCCATTGCCGATGACTTGTACACCTGCGGGTAGGGTAATCCCGCAGGTATACGGACCACTATCTATAAAGAGGATGTCATTAGCAGTGATATTAGTGGCGATGGTGGTAATAAAATCGGTGGCAGGACAGGCTTGTGTGCCAAGATTTGTGCCAGTACACAAGGTACTCGCACCAGACCCATCCGCAAACCACACGAGTTGTTCTGCCTCAAAAGTCAGTGTGACAATTGCAGTATCGCCACCCGTGATGCTATAGAAGAAGGTTGCTGTGCCATCGGTATTATCATCACCCGCATCTGGATAGAAGGTGAATGTGCCATCTGGATTCATGACCACACGACCACCCGCGCCATCTGCCGTGATGAAATTTATGCCGTCTGCGGCAACTGTGCCAGAAGCAACCGAGCTAAAGCTGACCACAGTTGAGGTAGTGGGGTTATCGTTGTCACGGACGCTGAGACCGGCGACACTGCTGGTATAAGTGAGGTGAGGGGTGACGGTATAGGCATCGTCATTGGCAATAGATTGAGTGGTGAAGGAGAAGCCAATGGAATCACCTTCGACACCATTGCCATTGCCATCTAATTGGTTGGGTGGGTCGAAAGCATCGGTATCGGAAATGCCCGTGTGGACGAGTGTCAAGACACAAAGCGTCCCACCGGGTAAATCGGCGGTGGGGTTAAGGGTGATGTTGGCGGTATTGGTGGCGGGCAAACCAGTGAACGCAACAGGACTACCCGCAGGACATTCGAGGGTGACACCAGCGAGGGTGGCATCAACATTTTCGTTGAATGCGAGGCGAATATCGGTATCCACATCCACCACTTGCCCAATCCCCAGTGGCAAGAAGTTGGGTATACCCGCCACATCTATATTGGGACTGAATGGGAATGGCGGGGCATCAACGGTGAAGGTGAAGGATAAATCATCGGCATCGCCATCGGTTATATCGTTGCTATTATTCCCGTCAAGTTCATTGGGAGCATCCACCGTATCGACATCGGTGATGAGTGCCGAGTCTAGCGTGACGGTACATAAGCCAGCAGGCAAGGTCACGGTTGGTGCAGATGGGGTGAGGACGAGGGTGGTGACACCGTTTTGTGGCAGGGCAGGGGTGAAGGTAATGGGCGTCACACCGCATGTCCATGTAATGCCACCCGCCGCGACATTGACCAATTCCGAGAAATTAATCGTCACGGTTTGGTTATTGGGTGTGGTTGGTGAGCCAGTCGGGACGGTAGAAGTCACTTGTGGTGGGGTGTCGGCTGTGGTGAAGGTAAAGACAAAATTATCCCCTTCAACACCATTGTTATCACCGTCCAATTGGTTGGGCGGGTCGAAAGCATCGGTGTCGGTGACATTGGTTGCGACCACCGTAACAGTACAAGTGGCACCATTGGGCAAATTGAGGGTAGGGTTGATGTTAATGGAGGTGGTATTGAGGAGTGGGAGTGCAGGGGCAAAGGCAAGCGCACCCGCGCCACAATCTAGGGAGATACCACCTACGGCAATATCCACATTTTCATTGAAATCAATGACGATGTTGTTGGTGACAGAAACACCTGTCGCGCCATTGAGTGGGACATTATTGGTCACTCGTGGCGGTGCATCTACGGCGAAATTGAGGACGAAATCATCGGCATCGCCATTGGTGACATCGTTGCTGTTATCCCCGTCCAAGTCATTCGCGCCATCCACGGTATCCACATCAGAGATGAGGGTGGATTCTAATACCACACTACACCCACCCGCAGGTAAGGTGACGGTTGGGGTGAGGACGAGGCTGGTGACACCGTTTTGTGGCAGGGCAGGGGTGAAGGAGATGGGTGTGACACCGCATGTCCATGTAATGCCACTGCCTGCCACATCCACGGCTTCGGAGAAATTCACCGTGACGGTTTGGTTATTCGGGACGGTTGGCGAACCCGTTGGGACGGTAGAAGTCACTTGTGGCGGGGTGTCTGCGACGGTGAAGGTGAACACCGCATTCGCCAGCATGACATCGGGCGGGTCAATGGGGTCATCATCTGCCACTTGAGCGGCGAAAATAGTGAGGGTGCAATCTTCACCGGGGGTTAAACTGGTGGCTGGACTGAGGACGAACACGGGGTCTAGGACAGTCACCCCTAAACCGCCCGTCACAACTTGAACGGGTGTAATTGTACAATTCAATTCCGCCCAAGCGCCTGTTGGATTGACGACTTCGCTAAAAGTGACCCGCAATTGGGTGTCGGTATCAGCAAAAGTGGGTGGTGTGAATGACAGCGCGGTGAAGACACCACTCACTTCCGCCTCAGCACTAAAGACAGAGGGCGGATTGTCATTGACGGTGGTGAAGGTGAGGTTGACATCCGCAGGCAGGGTATCGGGTGCGTCTGCCGTATCCACATCGGTGATGTTGGCGGCGATGATGTCGAGGTCGCACAGAGTGTTAATGGGCAAGAAAGCAGGTGTTGGGTCAATGGTGATGGTAGTCGTGCCAGTCCCCAAAACAGTGAAGGCGATTGCGCCACCGCAATCCAACGCGAAAGAGGTCAGACCAGCGTTCACAGGCTCACTGAAAGTCAGGACGATGGTGGTATCAATATCAACACCCACTGCACCAGAGGCAGGAGACAAGACATTACCGATTTCCACTTGGCTAGATAAGAGGGTCGGTTGGGCATCAACCGTGAAATTGAGGGTGAAATCATCGGCATCGCCATCCAAACTATCATTTGGCAGTTGTCCATCCAATTCGTTGGGTGGGTCAATGGGGTCGGTATCGGTGATGAGGGTCGATTCGAGTGTGAGGGTACAAGCCGAGCCATCTGGCAAGGGGGTGATAGGGGTGATGGTCACACTGGTTGGGGTGAAAGCATTTGCGCTGATAATGGGTGTTGCGCCACAGAACCACGAAATAGCGGCAGGACCAGCCGAGGTTATAGGTTCGCTAAAATTAATGGTGAAGGCTTGATTATTGGCTACGGTAGCGCCGTTGATGGGGGTGGTGGTGGTCACTTGCGGGGCGGTATCGGTGGTGGAGAAGACAGCGACATAATCATCGGCATCGCCATCGGTCACATCCAAACTGGCATCGCCATCCAATTCGTTGGGGGAATCAATGAGGTCGTTGTCCACGACATTGGCAGAATCAATGGTGATGGTACACACATCACCCGTCGCAAAATCCACGGCAGGGTCAATGGTATAGACCAAATCGGGGGTATTTTCGATGATGGTGATGCCCGTCCCTGTGAGTTCGCCGGTGCTAGTGCGGATGCCAGATACACTACAAGTCAAGTCGAACCACGCGCCAGTGAGGGTGACGGCTTCATCGAAGGTCACGGTGATGTTGCTGTTCACGGCGATATTGCCCCCACCATTGGCGGGGTTGGTGGATACCGTTGGGGCATCGTCATCCACAGTGGTGAAGGTGTGATTGACCCCTGCGACAGGATTATCTGGATTATCTGATGTATCCACATCAGAAATGTTGGCGGATGGGATGTTCAACACACAATTTTCATTGAGTGGCAAAGTCACATTGGGGTTGAGGACGATGGTTGTGGCGTTGTTGGTGGTGACAGTGACCGGGATGTTACTCCCAGATGGGCATTGCAAGCCGTTGGCAGGGAAGGTGACGGTCACGGCTTCGGTGAAGGTGATGCGAATATCGCTATCCAAATCCACATTCACTGCGCCAGCGACGGTGACATCTTGGAAGGTATTGCTGACTTCGGTCTCGGTGATGGTTTCGGCGGGTGCGGTATCCACACTAAAACTGAGGGTGAAATCGACCGCCATGTTGTTGGGCGGGTCATCCACATCCGCATCGGTCACATTGGCTTGGGCAACGGTCAAGACACAATTCGCGCCTTGTGTGAGGGGTGAGCTAGGGCTGATGTCGAAGGATGTGGCGCTTGAAGGCAGGGCAGGTGTGACAGTGACCGCCACAGGGGAGGCATTACACACCAGCGCGAAACCACCAGAAGCCACCGTCACCGATTCACTGAAGGGGATGGTGATGGTGGGGGTGATGGAAACAGGGTTATTTAAGTTAGCACTGTTCAGACCAGTCGTGGCAGAGGCAGGGGCGATAGCGGGTTGGTCAACGGTTGGGGCGTTATCCAGTATCGTGTTGAAAGTGAAAATATAATCCGCCGCCATGTTGTTGGGTGGTTCATCCGTGTCGGTATCTGTGACATTATCTGCCTCAACGGTGACGGTACAAGTGGTTGTGGCGGGCAGATTGACACTTGGGTCAATAGTGATAGCTGTTTGGTTGGTGGTGGACAGGGCAGGGATGGTCGTAAATGCGATGGGGTTGCCAACCGGACATTCCACAGTGAAAGCAGGGGTAGGCAGGTTGACCACATCCACAGGTTCATTGAAATTGATGACGATGTTGCTACTGGTCGCCACATTGTTCGTGCCATCCAACGGACTAGATGCGATGGGTGCGGTGTCGGCGATGGTGTCGAAGGTGAACACATAATTCGCCGTCATGTTATCTGGCGTGTCTACGGTATCCACATCGCTGACCTGATTCCCAACCACGGTCACGGTACAGGTTTGGTTGGCGGGGAGGTTGACGGTTGGGTCGAGGGTGATGCTATTCGTGCCACTGCCCGCGACGGTATAGGCGAAAGGCGACCCGACTGGACATTCAACGGTGAATGAGGATGTGGTGACAGTCACGGGTTCGTCAAAATTGACGACAATATTCGCGCTAGTAGAAATGGTGGTCGCGCCATTGTTGGGGTTGGTGGTGGTCACGCTCGGCGGGGCTTCGGTGGTGAAGGTGGATGTGAACAGCACGAGGTTGTTGGGCGGGTCATCCATATCACTATCTGCGATAGATGGAAACACCGAAACGGTACAGGTGGTGGCATCTGGTAAACCAGAGGGGGTGAGGATGACGGTGGTCGTGCTGGCGGGCAAGGTGGCGGGTGTGGTGACGGTGAACCCTCTGGGTGTGCCTGCTGGGCATTCCAAACCGAAATCTGCGACGGATGCAATATCCACCAATTCGCTAAAGGTGATGGTGATGGTGGTGGTGTTTGGAACACTCACCGCGCCATTGGCGGGGGTAATCGTCAAAACGGTTGGGGCGGCATCTATGTCGGTGGTGAAGGAGAAGGTGTAATCATCTCCCTCAATGCCGTTGTTGTCCCCATCTAACAAGTCGGGTGGGTCGTTGGGGTCTAAATCGGATGTATTGGCGGCGATGACGACCACTTGGCAGGTGGTGCCAGAGGGCAAGTTGCCCGTTGGGTTGACCGTGATGATATTGGTGCCAGAGCCAGAAACGCCGAATCCACCAGCAAAGGGTGTGCCTGCTGGACAGTCTAGGGTGAAGCTGGCGGCGCTGACGGTGACAGGTTCATCGAAGGTGATAACGATGTCGGCGGTATTGAGGATAGCGGTAGCGCCGTTGGTGGGTGTGGTGGTGGTGATGGTGGGTGGTGTTTCGGTGGTGAAGCTAAAGACATAATCTGCCAGTGGGTTGAGCGATTCGCTATCTACCACTTGAGAGGCAAAGACGGTGGTGGTACAGGTTTCACCGACTAGCAAATCCACATTGGGGTCGAGTGTGAAGGTGGTTGGACCGCCAGTGACGGCAATATTGGCAGATGAGCTGTTGAATGTGCCACTCGCCGAACACACCACCTCAAACCAGTCTCCCGCGACATTGACCGTTTCGCTGAAAGTGATGGTGAGGTTGGAATTGACAGCCACTTCAGTCGCGGTGTTGGTGGGTGTGGTGGCGGTGACGATGGGATTCACAGGGACAGGAGGTGGGGGAGGAGGCGGTGGGTTAGTATCTGTGCCACCACCGCACAAGGAGGTGCCAGAGGTGGTGATGGAGAGGCTATTGGGGATGAGGGAGGTGTTGGGGTCGATGTCGGATTGGTAGGTTGCCCCGCTAATGGATGAAGGGCTACAATTGGCGACCTGAACGGTGTATTCGATGATGTCACCACCATCTGCCAAACCATTGGTGTTGTTGTCTACCACCAGTTGGGAGGTGTTGGTGGCACGCAAGGAACTGATGACCTGCGCCACCACACTGATGGTCATACCGATGGCGAACACAACCACAAATGTGGTCATGAATATGCGGATTGCTCGTGATTGCCTCATACACACCCTCATTCTTTTTGTAAGTTCTTTTTGATAAAGCAAAAATTAATTTTAGCGGATGATTGGCATATTAACAACAAAATAACCAGATAATGCGAAAAAATGGGTAGGTGTATTCGCTTTTTCCGAAGATTATAAATAACTTTTTATTCTTTTCTCTCACCA
>CALDGT010000978.1 GCA_937942935.1 uncultured Chloroflexota bacterium
ATAAACTTAGCACGACTAGTGTTCAAATCGGCTAAGACGGCTTGTAGATTTTGGCTGTTATAGGCATTTTCGATGACGAGTGCTTCATGGTCGCGTGGGATAAATGTGGGGTTATCTTCGTTCAAAATACGCATGGCACGTTCATGAAAAATCACATCATAATCACGCAGGTGACATAACACCTCTAATACAGTCCAACCATCACCACTATCGCGGTAGGTGGTAGCATCGTGTTGAGAAACCTCAGTGAGGAGGTTATTCAGTGTTTTGAGGGTATTGCTCATGAGGGTGATATGTGCCTTGCGAACCAGCATCAAGTCCATTTGTAAACAATCCTTTCATGAATTGGGTCATCCGATATATCATAGCGCCTGTTTGATGAGACGATAAGGGCAGTTTCAATGAGATTTGATGCGAAATGGATAATTTTGGTGATGTTGATGTTTCTTATGGGCGGGGATGTGGGGGCGCAATATCATACACCCCTATACAACCAAACCACCCCAGAGCATATACTCACCGTAGAGCGCACCACCGCCATTTATGTAGGGGCAGGGCGTACTTATGCCCAACTCGATACGCTCAACGCGGGGACACAAGTTACTTTACTTGGGCGAACAGACATCGGCACTTGGTGGTATATCCGCTTGGATGATTCCTTAGAAGGGTGGGCATTGGCAGGGTATTTTGTGGATGATAGCACTATCAAATTGAGCGAAATCCCGATTATTGAGAGTTATCATGCCGATTTATCACGGGTGACGGGTGAATTAACCACACAACTGCACGAAATTCCCATTTTACCTACTATAAGCGATGCCATGCACGATGTATTTGCATTGGGGCAATCGTTGGGCAATCGTCCCAATGTTATATCAAAAGTCGGTGATTCTAATAGCGCCCAAGCGATTTACCTCACGCCAATTAGCAAAGGTAATTATGATTTAGGCGTGTATGATTTTTTGGGGGATACGGTAGATTATTTTTATGATTCATTTGGGATTCAACCGCAATCGGCAAAAGTGGGCATGAATATGTTTTCGTTATTTGAGCCGATTTGGTCTGACCCCGATTTTTGCGAATCCGATGAAACCCCGCTATTATGCGAGTATCGCATTAGTAAGCCATCGGTGGCGGTGGTGATGTTTGGTGCGAATGATGTGAAAGTATTAAATCGGGCAGAATATGAAACACAAATGCGCCTACTAATTGAACAATCACTCGAACATGGGGTGATTCCGTTGTTATTGACCTTTGGCAGTGACCCCGATTTGAACCCGAATCATGCCCAATTATTGCGGTTTAACCTCATCACTGCACAATTGGCAGATGAATATGATGTGCCACTGCTCAATTTATGGGCGGCGCTCACCGATTTACCGCGTAACGGCGTAGGCGAAGATTTATTGCACCTGACCAGCACAGGAGATGGCATGAATTTAACAGGCAATGAATCCTTCTATGGATTAAGCCTACATCATTTGTTAGTATTACAAGCATTAGATGTCATCCGTAGAGAGGTGCTTTTAGCAGATGAAATTACTGACTAGAGAAAATGTATTCGCACTTGCTTTGTGCATCATCATGATTTTGGTGCTGATTATCACCAGTGATAGTTCCCCAATATGGATTTATCAAGGATTTTAGCTCGTGACATTTAATCTAACTCTGATAGCTATTTTTACAGCAGGCGGATTTATTTATAGCCTGATTTTACCCAAATCGTGGCGCAAATGGACATTATTTATTGCCAGTATTTTGGCGGTATATGCGTTGCAACCGCCGTTACTCATTCGCAATATGGATTTTATTTTACCCACCGTCACGATTTTTGTGACGGTATTTGTGTGGATAGCCACCCTCCCACGCCAAGATAACCAACTGCGTATCACCATTCAATGGCGTGACCTATTCACAATTGCCGTCCTCATGTTGCTCATCACGGGTTTGGCAATGACCCGCTTTTTGCCCAGCGAATGGCAATTGCTCACTGCATCACGTCCACCTGCCCCATTAGATGTATTTTTGGCATTATTTCCCCTTGCTTTGCTCATCATACTGGTGGGTGGGATACAAATTAATCAACCGCGCCAAAAGGTGCTATTGAGCCTGATGATTCTGGTCATCATTGGGGTGTTCATCATCCTAAAAACCGATAGATTGGCTTTGGCATTCAGTGGTTGGTTGCGTGAACAAACAGGCAGAGATGCAACATTAGCGAATCCGCTCACCGACTTGAATTGGCTTGGTTTTTCGTATGTGGCATTTCGTCTGATTCATGTATTGCGTGATAGGCAAACAGGCAAATTGCCCGATGTGAGTCTGCGCGATATGCTCACCTACATCATTTTCTTCCCAAGCCTAACAGCGGGTCCGATTGACCGCATAGAACGCTTTCAAGAAGATTTAGTGGCATTACCCGAAATGAACGGGCGTGACCCTTCGCGCATAGTGATTGGGTCAACGCGCATTGTCATTGGCATTTTCAAAAAATTTGTAGTCGCAGATACTTTGGCGCTATTCGCATTAACCGCGACCAATGCTGGACAAGTGACTTATGCAGGTGGAATGTGGGTTTTGCTGTATGGGTATGCCTTTCGCTTATTTTTTGATTTTAGTGGTTACTCTGATATTGCCATCGGCATTGGTATGTTATTTGGGGTGCAATTGCCCGAAAATTTCAACCGCCCGTACCTAAAAAATAGCATTACCTCTTTTTGGCAATCGTGGCATATTACCCTCAGCAATTGGGTGCGGTTTTATATTTTTTCACCCCTCACACGCACCATGCTCCGTTGGAAACGCAAACCCTCATCAGATGTCATTGTAGGGATAGGTCTGGTGGCGACGATGGTCATTATCGGTTTATGGCATGGCATTAGTTTCACATTCTTTATATGGGGATTATGGCACGCTACAGGATTATTTATTCATAAGATGTGGAGTGACCGCACACGCAAATGGTATAACCAATTCAAAAAGAAACAGGGACAATTGCGCTTGTGGAATTGGGCAGGGATTTTTATTACGTTCCATTTTGTGGTAGTGGGGTGGGTTTGGTTTGTGATGCCCGATGTAGGGAGCGCACTCTCTGTATTAAGTAAATTGGCAGGAGTGGGATTTTAGGATGTGGAATTGGCTCATAAACCCAGAAAAGCCCTATACATGGGGATTTATTGCGCGTGTGGTCATCAAAGCCACATTATTATTTATTCTGTTGAACCTCTTATTCGTATTGCTTCAACCGATAGATGCCCTTAGTCGCTATACCCTTTATAATAATGTGTTTGCAGGTCGGGAGCGATTGCCTTATGGGGGAGATGATTTTTCGCAATCAAATGCGGTTACAATGGATAATATTCCCGCCATGATTGCCTCACATCAGATTGCACGCCAGAAAGCGGATGATGAATTTCGAGTGGTGATATTTGGAAATTCGGGTATATGGGGATTTTGGTTGCCATCAAGCCAAACACTTGGACCACAAATGACTCGTATGAATACAAAACTGGCAGATGGGCGGCGTGTTGTGGTTTATAATTTGGCTTATCCATACCCTTACATCATTCGGGATTTGTTATTTATGGATGAGGCTATGCAATATAAACCAGATATGATTATTTGGGTTGTGTCTGCCGCATCTTTTTGGGAAGACCCAAATTCCCCTATCATCTTAAATAATCTCGATAAAGTTCGGCATCTCGTGGAAAACTATGGATTAACCGTTCATTTCAACACAGAGTCGCCTGTGGCAACCGATTTTTATAGTCAAACCATTATTGGAAAACGGGCTACATTATTGACCTTATTGCAAAATCAACTGACTGGCATTTTATGGAATGGGTTAGGAATTGACCATAATATTCCCAGTTCTATCCCCAAAACACCAAATGATTTGCCAGATGATGATAAATGGTCTTCATTTTCACCATCTCAGTACACAGCAGAAAATTTGCTATCATTCCATTTTGTGGATGTGGGCTATAACTTGGCGGGCGATATTCCGCTTATCATGATTAATCAACCGATGTTTATTGCAACTGGGGAGAACAGCTACTTACGATATAATCTTGATTACCCACGGTGGTTATTTGATGATTATCGTGCATTATTTGCTAAATCTGTTGCCCAAAATGCTTGGCTATATTGTGATTTATGGGATGCACTCCCAAATGAATATTATACAGATACCCCCTTCCATATGAACGCAAGTGGTATAGCTGAGTTGGGGCGCATTCTGCTTGAAATGATAACCCATTATATGGAATTAGGTTCTTTGGGACGAGATTGTGAGTAATTTTTGTTGATGTGGAATTGGCTCATAAACCCAGAACAACCCTATACATGGGGATTTATTGCGCGTGTGGTCATCAAAGCCACACTCTTATTTCTCCTTTTTAATGTGCTATTTGCATCGTTTCAAGCGATGGATTTTATTGGGCGTTTCTCTTTATATAATCGCATATTTGCTGGGAGAGAACGTTTGCCATATAACCATGATGACGCTCAAGATTATACACTAACGATGGATAATATCCCTGCCATGTTCGCCACACATGAAATTAATCGCTCAAAAGCCGATGATGAGTATCGTGTTTTGCTGGTTGGTGATTCTGCCACATGGGGATTTTTGCTCCCTGCATATCAAACACTGGCGCAACAATTGACGGATAAAAATTATTTGTTGGCAGATGGTCGGCGGGTGGTTGCGTATACCATCGCGCACCCTGTCATGTCATTGACCAAAGATTTACTGCTATTAGATGAAGCGATGAATTATCAACCCGATATGGTCATTTGGTTGGTCACATTGCAATCATTCTCACAAAATCGGCAAGTTGGCGCACCGATTATCCAAAATAATCCTGCGCGAGTGCGCCAACTTATCACTGACTATCATTTATTGCTCAATCCGTATGATGACCGATTCAAACCCATTATCAGCCATGCGATATTCGGAAATCAGCGCCTGCTGGCAGATTGGTTGCGGATTCAATCTTACGGTTTTATGTGGCAAGCCACAGGCATTGACCATTTGGTGCTAAACTCAGAGTTGCGTCGCAATGATTTTGAGGAAGATTTTTCATGGGAAAATCTCAAATCACCACAATCCATCACCGCCGATGATTTGGCATTTGACCTCATTCGCGCAGGGCATGATATGGTCGGAGATATTCCCCTCATTCTTGTCAATGAGCCGATGTTCATCGCGGATGGTCAAAATAGCGATATTCGCTATAACCATTTTTATCCGCGTTGGGTGTATGATGAGTATCGAATGATATTTACAGAATTAGCAACTGCCAACGATTGGCATTATTGTGATTTGTGGGATGCCATGCCCCGCGATTCTTTCACCGATAGCCCTGTTCACATGACCGCCGATGCGACGGGCAACCTGAGCCAAATGTTGGGCGAAATGGTGACAGATTATTTAGAGTTCGGATATTTAGGAAAGGAATGTGATTGAGATGGATGAAAAAACAATCAGAGAAAAATTACGTGCCTATATCACTGCCGATTTAATGCGCGACCCCGATTATCCACTAGGCGATGAAGAAGGGATTATCACAGGTGGGATGATGGATTCTTTCGCGTTGGCAGAATTAGCAGTTTTTGTCGAAAATGCGTTTAATGTTTATATTCCAGACCCCGATTTGACCGTTGCCAAGATGGATACATTGAATCAGATTGTGGCGCGGGTGATGCGCGATATAAAGTAGCTTATGAAAACACTTCACGATGCACTTGTTTTAACATCTGGTGATATTTCTGCCTCTGCGATTATTTATGTCGCCAGTGATGCACCCCCACAAATCATCACACGCGGGGAATTTCGGGATGCGATTCAACGCTATGCAAATGGATTTATCCGACTCGGTATTCAACCCCGCCAAATGGTCATCATTGCCCAAACACAAAATTTAGAGGCAATTTATGCTTTTTGGGGGGCATTGATGATGGGGGCAATTCCGAGTATGTTCCCCACCCTGACCGAAAAGCTAGACCCGCATATTTATATGCAAAACATGGCGGAATTGGTACACCTATCCGATGTTCGGGCAATTATCACCAGTGACGATTTTGTATCGCAATTAGTGGGGCAGGTGGGATGCCCTGTATATGGTAACTCGGCATTTGTAGGTGAATTGAGTTCTCTTGAATATACCCCTAATCCAGATGAAATCGCATTTTTGCAACATTCAAGCGGGTCTACAGGCTTGCAAAAAGGGGTTGCGCTCGCGCATGGGGCAGTTTTACGCCAAATCCAAGCCTATAGCGATGCAATTCGGCTCACATCAGAGGATGTTATTGTGAGTTGGTTGCCCCTCTATCATGATATGGGGCTGATTGCAGGTTTCCTTATGCCACTCATACAAGGTATCCCGTTGGTATTGATGTCCCCGTTTGATTGGGTGGCACATCCTGCCTTGTTATTCCGCGCTATTCACGACCATAAAGGGACATTGTGTTGGTTGCCAAATTTTGCTTATAACCATTGTGCCAGACGGATTCGTGCGCGAGATACTGAAGGACTCGATATTTCATCCATGCGCCTATTTATCAATTGCTCAGAACCTGTGCGCGATGAGAGTCATCGCCTATTTTTAGACCGATTTGCTCCCAATGGTGTCCGAGCCGATATGCTCACAGTGAGTTATGCAATGGCAGAAAACACTTTTGCTGTCACCCAAACCCCCTACGATACGCTTCCTAAACTGGATAAAATTGATAAAACTGAATTTGAGGCGAATAAACGGGCTGTTCTATCGGATAACGATGGCGCGTTGGTGATGGTTTCTTGTGGGTTGCCAATCAATGGCACACAAATTCGTGTGATGGATGGTGATAAAAACCCCTTACCAGAACGGCATGTTGGTGAAATCGCCATCAAAAGCGATTACATGCTCACGGAATATTATCGTCGCCCCGATTTGCAACCATTCACACCTGATGGTTGGTTTTTAACTGGTGATATGGGCTATATTGCCGATGGTGAAGTCTATATCGCAGGACGGTATAAAGATTTAATCATCAATGCGGGCAAAAATGTGTATCCACAAGATATTGAGGCGGTGGTGAGTGGTGTTGCGGGGATTCATGCAGGGCGCGTGGTGTGTTTTGGCGTGCCAGATGAGCGTGAAGGCACAGAACTGATTGCCGTAGTCGCTGAAGCGGATATAGACCTGAACGACTCACAAGCCCATAAACAATTGACAAGTGCGGTTAAATTGACAGTGGCACAAAGCACAACTGTGACCGTGACTTATGTGAAATTGGTTGGGGCAGGCTGGTTGATTAAAACATCGAGTGGGAAAATTGCGCGGTCTGCGAATAAAGAAAAATGGATGCGTGAACAAAAGTGAGGGTGTGTGTAGGGGCTTGCCATGGCAAGCCCCTACAGAATGGGTGACAAAACCCTATTTGGATGTTAAATTTTCTCGCGTTCCAATTCCGGTTCACGAAACTCATGACCTAGTTTTTTGAGTGAATCTATAGCAATATCACGGCTTCTATCGCGTCCATGATTTGCAAATTCCACCAGGGCATCTATTGCGCGAGGGTCTCCGAGTTGTCCGAGTGCTTGGGCGGCATTAATAGGGGTTTGATAACCGGGCGCATCGAGGGCGCGAATAAGGGGGTCTACGGCGCGGGTATCGCCTAGTTTGCCTAACATCAGGGCGGCACGTCCGCGCACAATGAGGTCTTCATAATCATTTTGAACAGCATTAATCAAAGCGCGTATAGCTTGTTCGCCTCCGACCATGCCGAGTTTCATGACGGCTGTGCGACGCTTTTCTTTATTCACATCGCGTAATTCACTCAAGAGTTGTTTAATCAGGTTTGGGTCAGGCTCTCCCATGATGTTTTACCTTTCCACTGCATGGTCTTGCACGGTCGGATAAGTGATAATAAATGACGTAACTACTTTTTATATAATAAAACCACACCATTATAAGAACGCTATTTAGAAATCATAAACGAAATAACAGAATCAGGAAAGTTCCAAACATCATGATGGCACTATGACCATTTTATACCACGACATGACGATTATCGGTAATTTGCAATTTTCCCTCATGAATCCGACACACCCTATCTGCATAAGGGACAATTTCGGGGTTATGGGTCGCCATTACCAATGTTTTACCTTCTTCGCGGGTGAGTTCTAATAACAGAGATAAAACGCGCTCGCCAGTTTCTTCATCTAAATTGCCTGTTGGTTCATCTGCAAGCACTAATTTGGGTTCATGTGCTAGTGCGCGGGCAATCGCTACCCGTTGTTGCTCACCACCACTCAGTTTATCTGGAAAACTCGCCCCACGGTTGCCCAACCCAACCCGTTCTAATAATTGCATCCCCCGTTTTTCGCTGGTTTTACGTGCTTCACCACGCAATTCTAAAGGTAGGGTGATATTTTCTAGGACAGTTAGGGTGGGGATGAGGTTAAAAAATTGGAATACAATGCCCACATGGTCACGACGGAAAAGGGTTTGCTGAGTATCATTCAATTTGGTGATGTCGGTATCTTCAATACAAATTTGGGCAGTTGTGGGATTATCGGGTTTATCAATACCACTGATGAGGTTTAATAGAGTAGATTTACCACTGCCACTCTTGCCTAACATCACAAAAAATTCTCCTTGAATGATGTCTAAATTTACTGCTTGCAAAATAGGACGCGCACGCCCTCCCTCTTCATAGGTTTTGCTCAAATTGCGAATTGTGATAAGCGTTTTTGTATCCATAATCCCATTATATTCCAATTATGCTTAAATTCACCGTTAACACTATATCAATTTTTTTATCACTATCGCACAAATGGATGAATCCTGCACCATAGATAGTTAAGTTTTTTGTGAGATAATTCACGATTATCATCTGATATTCAGAAAATGCCAAGCCATAATCAAGTCAATTATGAGATAATATTGAAAATTCAAAAAAGTTTAATGCAATAAATTTTGCGGTTGCGGATTCGTGAAGTGTATATCCGCCCTAAAATATCAAGAATGATGGTGATGTGATGATTCGACCTATTTTATTTCGGTTAGCAGGACGGTATATCAACAGGCGTTTTTTACAAAGCCTATTATTTATTTTGGGTGTGGCATTAGGTGTAGCGATGGTGATTGCGATTGATGTCGCCAATGGGTCTGCCAAACGCGCTTTTGATTTGAGCGCCCAGAGTATATCGGGCAATGCGACTCATCAAATTATTGCCTCATCGAATAGGCTTCCGACCGATGTATTCGACCAAATTCGCACCGATTTAGGATTACGTGCCAGCGCCCCAATTGTTGAAGAATATGTACGCGGAATTCAACTCGGCGACCAACCCTTGCGCTTATTAGGGGTAGACCCGTTTTCAGAAGCCCCATTTCGTGCCTATTTGGAGGCGGTGGAAGTAGATAATGATAATACAGATGATAGCGCATTTGAGGCACTTAATGCGTTCATTGCAGAGCCAAACACAGTTTTGATGAGCGAAACACTCGCCAAACGGTATGGCATCGAAATTGATGATAATATCGCAGCCAAAAGGGGTCTGGAGCATCACAG
>CALDGT010000979.1 GCA_937942935.1 uncultured Chloroflexota bacterium
AGCGTATGTGCCACCAGTATGTGCCACCGCACACCAAACCATTCAAAACGCAAATTACATCCCTGATAACCGCGGGTTTTCACGATACATATCAGGACTCATTTAGGGAACGGGGGCGTAACACCCATATCATCCCTAAAGGGGCAGAAAGGGAACAAAAAAGGCATGATGATGAATCATGCCTTTTTTGTTGGGTGGGCAAAATCTATGATTTCTTCGATGCCGCAGGTTTCTTGAGCAATGTCTTGAGCCGTTCTACCTGATAATCCGACTTACGCGAGGCGCTATATAAAGAAGCCACCGCTTCTTCTCGTCCCGCCCGACTATCGGCATCATCGCTATAAATCGTGCCGATGCCAATCAGCCACAACAGGAACAATTCAAATCCCTCGCCACTATACCACACAATATCTTGGAACATATTCACACCCAACACCGTTTGACCGTCGCGGTCGTTCATGGCATACGCCAATAAATCGGCGGGGGTGGCATAAAAATCGTGGAAAAGCGGGTCTGGGTCGGCAATCGCCAACTTGACCGCAAACGCATTCTTCACCGCGTTGCCCTCATCCATGCCCAAATCCACCATCGTGCCAATGATGATGCGCGTCAAGAACCACTCATCCATCCAGCTACGCACTTGGTCGGGTGTGCCAAGCCCACGCAGAATCAGGGTCGCAATCCACCCCGCCCACAAGCCCAAGTTATGCTCGGCATCAACGGGGTCAACGATATATTCCCCTTTCACCTCCCATAAAGTGGAGAGAGAAGGTGTTTCTGGGACAGGTGTCTTGAGCAATTCCACAATATCTTCGACTGTATCTAAGACAATATTGTCGAGGTCATCATCGGTGAGCGCCGTTTTTTCTGTGACGACCACTTGTGCATCGGCTTCACCGGTCACTTGTTGGGTGATATTGCCGATGAATTCATCCCCGACAAATTCTTGAATGGCGACCAACAACGCCTTGATGCGTGTGTATAATTCGCCAAAAATATCGGCTTCTTTATCTGCCTTCAGGGTTTTGACATCGCGCAAATTCATGATGTCGTGGATAAAATCGGCATTCATCAGGGCGCGGAACGGGGTGCGGACAGGCTCGACCATCAATTCGCGCACCGCATCATCCACACTCGGCACGCCACGCCCGCCCAAATATGCCATCACCTGACCATACGGGCGCACCGCCGATTCTTGCACAATGCGCCAATCCATCAACACCATATATTGATAGCCACCGAGTTCAGCATAAAATCCGTTGCGAACCAAATCTTGTGCGTTGCGGATATATTCCATGCCCGTCTTATAATCTTTGAAAATGCAATAGGTATGATGGTCATCGGGCAAGCCCAAGCTATCGGCAATCGTGCGCTGAACCAATTTGCGCTCATCGCCAACACCTGTTTTGACCGAATAGGCGGCAGAGGTCTTTATCCAACCGCGTGTGCCTGCATACGCATTGTTAAACAGCACCAGCCCGCGTTCATCGCCTGCGCGGTTGCTATGCGCGTATACATTTTCATTCACGCCATAATCGGTGAAAAAGTCATAGAGCAAAAAGTGGGGTGTGCCAGCGAACACATGCCGTTTTTTGATGACGGGGAACACCTCGCGCTCATGCCGACTAATCAGATATTGGTCTGGTGTTTCGTCCCAATAGGCGCGGTAATATTCCATGCCATATTTTTCGGCATAGCCTTCAATCTGACCATGCCCAAGCATCGGCAAACCGGGCAGTGTGAGCATCATCAATGTCACGCCAAAATATTTATCGCCCTTGCCAAATTGTTCGACTGCCGTCTTTTCATCGGGATTATTCAAAAAGTTGACATAACGGCGCAAGACTTCGGGGTCAAATTCGAGCGTATTTTTCATCACACTGCGATATTTGGCATTTTCTTCATCGCGCAACATATTCATAAATGCGCTGTTATACACACGGTGCATCCCCAATGTGCGGACAAAATAGCCTTCTAATAACCAAAAGGCTTCTGCCAGCAGGAGTGTATCGGGGGCTTCGATGGCGGCGCGGTCTACCACCTCACGCCAAAATTCTTCGGGCATGATATTATCCAGTTGAGCGCGGGTCATGCCGTGTTCAGGGCGTGACGAAATCGCGCCACTAGCCCCGGGTTCTGGAAACCAAAGCCGCTAGAT
>CALDGT010000980.1 GCA_937942935.1 uncultured Chloroflexota bacterium
GTGATTAGCTTTTAACGAATTTCACTCCTTTTTGCAAATACTGCCAAACTCCAGGTAGGGCTTGCTATGGCAAGCCCTATAATATCGGAATCGGTTATGGTGTGTGTGGCTCAGATAAAATTTGCGTCATCATTTCGGCATCAATATTGCCACCACTCACAATCACACCCACTTTTTTACCTTCAGCCGATACCGCACCACTCAATAGCGCCGATAACCCCAATGCGCCAGACGGTTCTATCACCAGTTTAAGCCGATAAAAGGCAAAACGCACCGCCTCTTTAATCGCTTCCTCGCTGACGGTTTGCATATCATCAACATATTGCAACACCAACCGAAAGGTATGCAATTCACCGAGCGATGGTGTGCGCGTGCCATCGGCAATTGTGGGCGGGTTATGAATGGTCTGCAAGGTCTTTGTGCGAAAAGAGAGGGTCGCATCATTGGCGACTTCTGGTTCAATACCAATCACACGGATTTTATCCGACATGCCTTTGGCGGCAATCGCAGACCCACTGAGCAATCCGCCACCGCCACAACATACTAATAATAGGTCTAAATCGGGAATATCTTGGAGCAATTCTAAGGTGGCTGTCCCCTGCCCTGCAATCACAGGCGGATAATCGTATGGCGGAATGATGGTATAGCCCTGCTTTTCTGCGAGTTCTTCTGCCAATTGCTTACGGTCAGATTCGGCGGGGTTATAAAAAACAATCGTCGCGCCATAATCGGCGGTGGCGGCACGTTTGGTCGCTGGAGCATTTTGGGGCATGACGATGGTCGTTTGAACACCCAATAATTGCCCAACCAATGCCACTGCCTGAGCATGATTGCCACTGGAATAGGTAATAACACCCCGTTTTTTTTGTTCGTCATCCAATTGAGAAATTGCGTTATATGCGCCCCGAAATTTGAACGCACCAATACGCTGTAAATTTTCGCACTTCAAATAGACTTGTGCGCCTGTGCGGTCATCGAGTGTCCGCGATGTGATGACAGGGGTACGATGTGCAACACCCCGTAACCGTTCATACGCCGAGAGTACATCGGCAAAAGTCACATCATCCATCATTTAACGGCGTGGGGGGAGTTGTCTACGATTCCGCACAGGGACAGGCACGAGTTGAGGCTCGTCTTTTTTCCGTTTTTCTGGATTAAAAGTGCGTTCCAAATCTTCTAATACACGCCGAATACCTTCTGCCACATCATCCAACAAACTTCTGCGCTCTGCCACGTCCATCATCCTTTCTGATATAAACGCAAAACCCCAATGCTTTATATGTTTAGCAAAGGGGTTTTGTGGGTGGTTGGACCTAAAGAGACTCGAACTCTTGACCTCTTCAATGCCATTGAAGCGCTCTCCCAACTGAGCTATAGGCCCTCATCAATGTTGGGGATTATATACCCTTTGCTATTTAATTGTCAATCTCTAGTCTCTAGCATACAACAAGTTTCATAAAAATGTTTATAGCAATTTATGGGGATTTCATGAAAAAAATCCAACAATATGTACGAAATAAGATGATTTTACAAACATTTTACATCCCTCATACTGGTCTGCATGACCTCTGCACGATTTCTGCATATTCGTCTGCCATGCTAAAAGAGACATAAGGAGATAGCAGACTATGGCAAGCATAACCATGACCAAAAAACGTACAGAATCGGGCAAAATGCTCCGTTTTATGATGGTAGGACTCTCTGGCACAGTGGTGGATTTTGCGCTACTCACATTCCTTAAAGAAGCAGTCGGATTGGCAACGCTCCTCGCCAATAGCCTGTCCTTTTGTGCGGGACTGCTCAATAATTTCACATGGAATCGTCTTTGGACATTCGCCGATTCACAAAACAGCAACCTCATCACCCAATTTGTCAAATTTGGCGCAGTGAGCATCATTGGGTTGCTCTTAAATAACATCATCATATTATTACTCGAATCTCCCTTCAGTTTTATCTTTGGTGGATACGCCTATTTGCCCGCCAAAGTGATTGCAACTGGCATCGTTTTCTTATGGAATTTCACCGCTAATCGTTATTGGACATTCAATGATATTCATCAAGAGGTTTCATCATGAGTAACTCCCCCATTATTTTATCGCTCAATGATAAAAACAGCACAGAAGAAGCACCAACCCATTTTCGGGCGCTCCCACTCGGACTCACATGGGCGCATGTGGCGCTCATCAGCATCATTTTATTGGCATTAGGCTTGCGCCTTGTCAATGGGGATGTATTCGCTGATGGCAATACCTATTACACTGCCGCCGTCAAAAATATGCTCAAATCGCCAAGTAATTTTTTCTTTGCTACTGCCGATGCGGGTAATGTGACAGTGGACAAACCCCCTGTTGCCTTATGGGTACAAGCCATTTTCGGCGCGGTTTTGGGTGTGAATGGCTTCACTGTCACCCTACCCTCTATCATCGCGGGGACGCTATCGGTTTGGGTTTTATATCATCTGGTCAAAAAAGGGTTTGGCACATCGGCTGGTTTAATTGCCGCCTTCACTTTGGCTGTCACCCCGATTAGCATCGCGGCAGACCGCACCAATAATTTGGATAGTATGCTTATCTTCACCCTACTTTTGGCAACGTGGGGATTCATCCGCGCCACAGAGACTGGCAAAATCAAATATCTCCTCATTGGTGCCGCTTTAGTCGGTGTGGGCTTCAATATTAAAATGCTCCAAGCCTATTTAATTTTACCTGCTTTATATGCCTTCTACTTTTTGGGGTCAAATACCAAATGGCTACAAAAGGGGGTTCAACTCGTCATCGCTACAATTGTATTGGCAATAGTCTCGTTCTCATGGGCGACAGTCGTCCAAATTATCCCAGAAGACCAACGACCATATATCGGCGGGAGCGAGACTAATTCTGCATTTGAATTAGCGATTGGCTACAATGGGTTACAACGCCTCTTGGGGCAAGATTTTTCTGGAGGGTCAACAAATGGCGCTCAACCACAAGCCCTAACATCATCCACCGATGGCACAACCACACCATCAGATACCACAACCGCCACAATGGGCAATTTTAACCCTCAACAAGGCGGGAATAATGGGGTCATGTTTGCCAATGAAGTCGGGAATCCGGGAATCACACGCCTATTCACCCAACCGCTATCGAATGAATTGAGTTGGTTGTTACCATTCGGCATTTTGACCATCGGCATTTTAATCATCAGCACCAAAATCACATTGCCCTTGCGCCGTGAGCATCAACTGGTTGTGTTATGGGGCGGTTGGTTGATGACCTGTGTGGTGTTCTTTAGCATCTCTGAGTTTTTCCATGCGTATTATCTCGCCACACCTGCGCCTGCATTGGCGGCACTAGTCGGGATTGGCATGGTCAGCGTATGGAAAATGAACCATTCGCATCGCATGTTGGCATTGGCGCTCACGGCAGGGGTTGGTGGCATAACCCTCATTTTCCAAATCATCACAGCGAATGATTTTGGTGTATCAATGGTCACGGTTTTGGTCATCATCGGCGGATTAATATTATGGGCAATCAGTTGGCTGGTGATGAACCTCCGCGCTCACAAAACAGCTTTATCACTGGGTGTATTTTCTGTGCTGATGACCGCCCTATTCATCATCCCCGCCAGTTGGGGGCTTGCTACCGCCACCAGCGACCAACACAGTATGATGCTTCCATCATCCTATAATGGGTCTGCAATACAAGGCGATTCCTTCCGTATGACGAGTGGATTACCCGCAGGGGTTGAATTTCCTGATGATGAATTAGCCAATACGCCACCAACAGATTCGAGTGTTAATGCACCAGACAATACAACGATTACCGCGCCAGCCGATATTAGCACAGATACAACCGACACCATTTCGCTCATCGAATACTTGCAAGCTAATGCTGGCGATGAACAATACATCATTGCTGTCCAAAGTTCACAAGGTGGCGCACAAATTGTCTTAGAAACCGATTTGGGGGTGCTATTCTTGGGCGGATTTAGCGGGTCAGACCCGATTCACGATGCTGAAAGTATTGCCAATTTGGTGCGCGAAGGCAAATTGCGCTACATTTTATCGGGCGGTGGCATGGGGCGCGGAATGGATGGCGGGTCTGATAGCATCACCACATGGCTGTCTGAATATTGCGAAGTAGTTGATGGTGTAGACCTCTCGACTGGCGGTGGGATGATGGGTGGGCGTGGAATAGGTAATTTTACCCCACCACAAGGGATGACACCCCCTCAAGGCATGAGCAATATGCCAACCCCGCCTCAAGGAATGACCATGCAATTCCCCGCAGGGATAGATATTGAAGGGCTAACACAACAAAGTTTGTATGATTGTTCGGGGTATAATCAATAATATATCAGTGAGGGCGACTTAAAAAATCGCCCTTCATAAATTATTTTTTTGAAAGAGAATGATTATGTCACAAATCATCTTATTGGTAGATGATGATAAAGAAATTATTCGGGCATTGGTCGGGTATTTTGAAGGTGCTGGTTATGAAACACGGAGCGCGTATGATGGCACACGCGCTTTAACCATCATCAATAGCGAGCCGATTGCGATGGTCATCCTCGATTTGATGCTCCCAGACCGTGATGGTTGGGAAATCACCCGCGCCATCCGTCATCACCCGCGCCATGCCAATTTGCCAATTATCATGCTCACGGCACGCATTGGCGATTCCGATAAATTATTAGGACTAGAGCTGGGGGCAGATGATTACATCACCAAGCCATTTAATCCACAAGAAGTTGTTGCGCGTGTAAGGACTGTTTTGCGTCGTGCCAACCCCATCCCAACCAGTATTATCCGCATTGGTGACTTGGAACTCGATACCATTAGTAGGCAAGTCTCGCTCGCGGGGCAAACTTTAGACCTCACCCCTACCGAATTTTCATTGCTCAAAACCCTCATGCAAAATCCCAATTATGTGTTCACCCGTTCAGAACTCATCACCCGCAGTTTAGGGTATGAATACGAAAGTATTGAGCGCACACTCGATAGTCATATCCGCAACCTACGCAAAAAAATAGAACCCGATAACAGCACACCGCGTTACATTCAAACAGTGTATGGCTTTGGCTATAAAATGGAAGGGGATTAAATGCGCCGATTATGGATTCAACTCAGCCTCGCTTTTGGCGGGGTGGTCGTCATTAGCGCCGTTTTGGTGATTATCATCACCAATATTTATGTAGAGGCGCAACGTCAAGCCTTTGAAGACACCCTCATAGAACGATATCCAGAATTATCATCGCGCCCCATGCAACTTGACCTCAACCAACCCTTTGAAATTCGGATGGATGTCCCACCCCCCTTCCGATTTTTGCGCCCAGAAGATAGTCTGCTCATTTTGCTGATTGTTGGGGTTTTTATGGGCATTTTAGGCGGTATTCTGATGAGCAGACGACTCTCTGCGCCTTTATCACAATTAGCAACCGTCGCGCATCAATTTGCAGAACGCGATTTTGGCAAACGGGTAAAAATTAAAAAATCTGGCTCGCGCGAAATTTATGAGGTCGCAACTGCTTTCAATGATATGGCAGATGCCCTTCAAAAATCGGAGCAACTTCGCAATAACCTCATTGCCGATGTCGCGCATGAACTCCGCACCCCCCTCACCGTTATGTCGAGCAATCTCCGCGCCCTAATTGATGATATTTATCCACTCACCAAGACCGAAATTTTGCACTTATATGACCAAACCCGTCACCTCTCGCGCTTAGTGAATGATTTACACGAATTGTCGCTGGCAGATGCCCATGAATTGACATTTGAAAAAATATCTGTTGAAATAAAAAAATTGATTTATCATATCGCTGATATTTTTACCCCCATCGCAGAAGCAGAAGATATTCGGGTGAGTGTTATTGCAGATGAAAAATCATTATGTGTCTTTGGCGATAGAGGACGCTTAGAGCAGGTCATCCAAAATTTGTTGGTCAATGCCTTACGCCATACCCCCGCACAAGGAAAAATTGCCCTCATCTTATGCAAAAATCATCAGGAAAATATGGCGCAAATTTCGGTGAGCGATACGGGTGTGGGAATTGAATCCGACCATTTACCCCATGTTTTTGAGCGATTTTATCGGGCAGATAAATCACGTCAACGCGAAAGTGGTGGGACTGGCTTGGGATTAGCGATTGGCAAAGCGATTATCGAATCACATGGCGGGCGGATGACCGTCAAAAGTCAGACCGCCCAACCATCAGGCACAACCTTCACCATTCAATTGCCTTTAGCCAATTCTTCGGCATAAAATGAGACCGATTGGCGCAATTCTGCTAGGGTGTCATCGGGGATTGAATCTAAATAAGCACCCTTTTGCACAAATTGTTCAAAACTTTGAACAGCCGAACTATCCCCACAGGCACAAGCGGCGGCATCTTCAAACCACATCACCCGCCCTTGAATTTGGTCAATGGTGACACCATTCACCCCACCATCATCAGTCGCCCACATCCATGCCGTATTCGGTGATTTCATCATCATCACATCCTTCTCACATCATATTTTGGACAATCACAATATTCAGACGCGCTGATATTATCCCATCCTACGGTGATTAATCCTCTTTTCACGGCACATAAGGGCAATCCAACCACATTGTTATAACACCCTTCAATATACGAGACGGGCATAAATCCGTTATGTTGAATGGCATATCCGCCTGCTTTATCGAATGGGTCGCCACTAGCGATATATGCCTCAATTTCTGTATCGGCATAATCGCGCATAAAAACACGGGTTTGAACATAATCAGAATATCGGGCAGGATTTTCGCCTAAGCGCAAGAGTGTGAATGAGGTAATCACCACATGCGGACGATTACGCAAGCTCATGAGCATGTCGCGGGCATGAATTGGGTTTTCTGGCTTGCCCAATAAGTCGCCTGTGTCGGTGATGCCAATGGTATCGGCGCTCAAAATCACGATTGTATCTGCCGCGAGGATGGTCGCAGGCGTTGATAATCGTTTGGCAACAGCATCGGCTTTGGATGATGACAACCGTTGAACATACGTGAGGGGTGATTCTGATGGATGTTGGGTTTCGTCAATATCGGGCTTGATAACGGTAAAATCTATCCCCAATGAGGCAATCATATCGCGCCGACGAGGAGAACCAGAGGCAAGGATAAAGGTTTGGGTCGTCATATATAAACCTGTTTATAGGGTATTAAATATAAGGACGGCATTTTCGCCGTCCAGATTTTGCTGTTTATACTATGAAAAGACGAAAAATTATTCTTCGTCTTCATCCTCATAATCATATTCTTCTTCGTCATCATAATCGAAAAATTCTGCCGCACCATGTGGGTAGCCTTGTTCGATTTCTTCTTCATCGGCTTCGCGGATTTCTAAGACTTCAACATCATAAGTCACCACTTTGCCAGCGAGAGGGTCGTTAAAGTCGAGGACAACAGAATCATCATTAATGGCGCTCACATAGGCTTCCATCAATTCACCATCTTCGTCTTCAAGCAACACTTCCATGCCAATTTCTAAGCCATCTGGTACGTCTTCACGAGCGACCACTTCGACATCTTCTTCATCATATTCGCCATAGGCATCTATTGGTTGCAAGGTGATGGTGAATTTATCGCCTGCTTTTCTGCCTTCGAGCGCCGTTTCGAGTCCGGGGACAATATTTCCCGCGCCGTGTAAATATTCTAAGGGGTCATCAGCACTGGTTTCTTCAATTTCGACACCTTCTGAGGTGAGACGATACGCAATCGAAACTACAACGCCTTTTGCAATTTTATTCACAGCCATGTGTGTATTCTAATCCTCATAACACATTACGAGCCTCCGAAATTGAGGCTCAAAACAAGAACTGATTATAGGGCAATTTGCACAAAAGCAACAAGGGGCAATTACAATCTATCATCTGCTATTTTGTGAACTCTCATGAACCATTAAAAACTCGTGATTGCCAAATAAGACCCAATACGCTACAATGAAATTATGATGTTCGATAATGGAATTGAGATTTTTTGATGATACCAGAAAAAACGCTACAAACACTTGAACTAGACAAAATCCTCGACAAACTCGCCACCTATACAACCTTTTCGGGTGGAGAAGAATTGGTGCGCGGGTTATTCCCTACCACCGATTTAACAGAGGCTCAACTTTGGCAAAAAGAGACGGCAGAAGCCCGTTTGCTCTTTGAAAATAAGACCAATGTCACACTTGGCGGTGTGCGTGATGTGCGCGAAATTTCGCGGGCGGCGGCGCGTGGTGTGGTCATTGACCCGCCCATTCTGCAAGATATTCGCAACACACTACGGCGCGGGATGACGATTAAACGCATTTTGGGACGAATGAAATCTACCTACCCTCTTTTGGGTAGTGTCGCCGAGATGATAGAAGAATGTGTTGATTTGCAAGATGCCATTGGCAATGTGTTGGATGATAATAATGAAGTTAAAGATTCTGCCAGCCCAAAACTTGCTATTATCCGCAGAGACCTCAAAATCGCCTTTGAACGCCTTCAATCCAAATTGCAACGCATCCTAAGCACACCATCCAAATCACAATATCTGCAAGAATCTATCATCACCATGCGGAGTGGGCGTTATGTCGTGCCAATTAAAGCCGACCATAAAGGCAAAATTCCGGGTGTGGTGCATGATTCATCTTCTTCTGGCGCGACATTATTCATTGAACCCCTCGAAACGGTTGAGTTAAATAATCAATGGCGGGAATTTCAGATTGAAGAAGAAAAAGAGATTCGGCGCATTTTAGCCGCCCTTAGCGCCCAAGTTGGTGAGCAAACCGATTATATTGTGCATACAGTCGGCGTTTTGGCATATATAGACCTCACTTTTGCGAAGGCACATTATGCCAATAACCAAAATGCTGTTCAGCCAGTCCTCATCCCCTTTAAGCAACGCCCCAACACACCCAATCATCCGGGCAGTACCATTTACCTCAAAGGCGCAAAACATCCCCTGCTCAAGGGAAATGTTGTGCCACTCGATATTGAATTTGGTGATGAAACATGGGTAATGGTCGTCACAGGTCCAAACACAGGCGGAAAAACTGTTTCGCTCAAAACCGTTGGGTTAATGTCGCTCATGGCGCAATGTGGTTTGCACCTCCCCGCAGAAGAGGCAAAACTGACTATTTTTGATGGCATTTTTGCCGATATTGGCGATGAACAAAGCATTGAGCAATCGCTCAGTACATTTTCATCGCACATGCGAAACACCATCCAAATTTTAGACCATTGTGATGAAAAATCGCTGGTGCTATTGGATGAAGTCGGTGCTGGCACAGACCCCGCAGAAGGCTCGGCATTGGCGCGGGCGATATTGACG
This sequence comes from uncultured Chloroflexota bacterium, assembly GCA_937942935.1. Lineage (GTDB taxonomy): Bacteria > Chloroflexota > Anaerolineae > Aggregatilineales > Phototrophicaceae. The sequence goes on from CALDGT010000980.1 coordinate 9,306, forward strand.
ACATTGGTGAATCGGCAAGTGACAACAATGGTCACAACGCATCACCCAGAACTCAAAATTTATAGCGTAGAAACACCCGGTGTACGCAATGCCAGTGTAGAATTTGACCTCGAAACACTCGCCCCAACCTATCGCTTGGTTGTTGGGCTACCGGGTCGCTCCAATGCGCTCGCCATCGCCACTCGTTTGGGCATGAGCGAAGAAATTATTGAATTGGCACGCGGTATGGTCGCTATTGAAGATTTGGTGGCAGATGATTTGCTAGATGAAATTCATCGTACCCGCGAAAATATCCGCAGAGAACACGAAGATGTCGCGTTATTACGCTTAGAAGTCGAGGAACAACGCGATGAACTCCAAGCCAGACTTGACCAAATTGAGGATGAACGGCGCAATATCATCAATAGCACCCGCCGTAATGCCGATGAAGAAATGAATGAACTCCGCAAAGAAATTAAACGCTTGCGCGAAGACATGCGCCGTGCAGGGTTGCCACTCGAAACATTGATGGCGGTGCAACAAGCGGCAGAAAAAATCGCCCAATATAATTCGCAACCGATTGCCAATGTGACCGAAGCGGTTGAGCGACCTGTTTTTGCCCCGCGTTTGGGGGATATTGTTTGGCTAGAGACACTCAATGCAGAAGGCACAGTCATTGAACTCGAAGCCAGTAATGCGCTTGTACAAGTGGGGGCGCTCAAAGTGCGTGCGGGCATCAATGAATTGCAAAAACGCTCAAAAAGCCAAAAACGCGAGATGAAGCGGGGGCATGTGCGTCAATATGAATCGGATATGATTCATTATCCCGATGTCAAATCTCCCGGTTTAGAACTCGATTTACGCGGGCAACGGGTGGAATCTGCCATTGAACGCCTAGACCAATATGTGGATGCGGCGTATAGCTCTGGATTGCCATTTGCGCGGATTATTCACGGCAAAGGCACAGGGGCGCTACGCAAAGCGGTGCGTGAGCATATCGAAAGTCACCCGCTTATTTCTAAGGTCGAAACTGCACACCCAAATGAAGGCGGAGACGGCGTGACGGTCATTCACATGACACCACAAATCTAAACGGCGAAGCACGACCTTTCGTGTTTGACCCATAAACCGAAAAAATCTGGCTATGGGCATGAATCATCATGCCCTTTAGTTTCATATTACATATTGGAGGAGAAAAAATTCATGATTTACACCAGTAATTTGCTTACAGGGGAAAAAGTACGCCTTGCGCCATTGAGTAAAGATGACCTACCCATTTATCACAAATGGTTTAGCAACACCGAATTTTTGCGCTTGTTTTCGGATAATCCTGCCCTACCAAAAACAGTTGAAAATCGGGCTAAATGGTACGAAGGAGCATCCAAAGACAAAGCGCGTTACCGTTTCTGTATTCGCACATTAGATGATGACCGATTGATTGGATATTGCTCCATCATTAACATAGACCACACCTCACGTAACGGCGTTGTTGCCATTTATATCGGTGAATCTAGCGAATGGGGCAAAGGGTATGGCACAGATGCGCTGAATATATTGGTGCGATATGCGTTCATGGATGTGAATTTGCATCGTCTGACGTTATATGTGTTCAGCTATAACCAACGTGCCATCCGTTCATACGAAAAAGTCGGATTTGCACATGAAGGGGTATTGCCCGAAACACTATATCGAGATGGAGAATACCATCATATTCATGTCATGGGCATATTGCACCATGAATGGATAGCAAAACATCACGCAGAGGTAAAAATATCATGATTTACACCAGTAACTTGCTCACAGGCGAAAAAGTGCGCCTCGCACCCATCAGTAAAGATGACCTGCCCATTTATCATAAATGGTTTAGCAACACCGAATTTTTGCGCTTGCTCATGCCCGATGTCGCCATGCCCAAAACAATCGAAAATGAATTAGCATGGTATGAAGAAGCATCCAAAAGCAAAGATGAATATGTCTTTGGCATCCGAGCCTTAGATGATGACCGTTTACTAGGGAATTGTTCCATTTTTAGCATCAGCCAAAGTTCGCGCAATGCCGAAGTGGGCATTTATATCGGTGAACCATCCGAATGGGGCAAGGGATTTGGGTCGGATGCGCTGAATGTGCTGGTGCGCTTTGGCTTTATGGATGTGAATTTACATCGCATTGAATTGCATGGGTTTGGGTATAACGCCCGCGCCATCCGTTCATACGAAAAAGTCGGATTTGTGCGCGAGGCGGTATTACGTGAAGCGTTGTATCGGGACGGAATATATCATGATATTCACATCATGGGCATTTTGCGCCGTGACTGGCTGGCAAAACACCATCCAGAGGTAAAATCACCATGATTTATACCAACAATTTATTACAAGGTGAACGGGTTCATCTGACCGCCATTCGGCGTGATGATATAGATACCTATAAAAAATGGTTCACCAATCCAGAATTTCTGCGCCTCAAGAGTGGTGGTGTTGCCGCGCCTCGTACACAAGAACGACTTGAACAATGGCTTGATGCGACTGCCAAAGATAAAGACAGCTACAATTTTAGCATTCGCCTACGTGAAGATGACCGTTTATTGGGTAATTGTGATGTGGAAATCGAAAGCCAAAATTCGCGTCATGGTTGGGTGGGCATTTTCATCGGTGAGCCAGATGATTGGGGCAAAGGCTATGGCACAGAAGCGATGAGCATCTTAGTCCGTTTTGGCTTCATGGAACTCAATTTACATCGCATCACGCTGAATGTCTTTGCCTATAATGAGCGAGGCATCAAATCATACGAAAAGGTCGGGTTTGTGCATGAAGGGACAAACCGCGAGGCACTCTATCGGGATGGAACATATCATGATGTGCATGTCATGGGCATCTTGCGCCGTGACTGGCTGGCAAAAATTCATCCCGATTTGGTCAAATAACACAAAATTTGCACTCCTTTTACACATCACAAGCATTTTGCCTATCAAACTACGCTATCCTGAAAGCAGATGAAATACTCATCTGCTTTTTTGACAATGGATAAGGAGCAAATTCATCATGACACGCCGTTTTCGAGCTATTTTTGCTGTATGTATCCTCATATTATTCGCTCTGCCCCTTTGGGGGATGATGACCGTATCTGCCAATATCACCTCTAATCAGCCCCGTCCGCCAGAACGCACACCCCGCCCCACCCAAGAACGCAACCAACCGACTATCAGCACACCACAACCCCGCGCCACCCGTGATTTATCTGGTTATTTTGATAATATGACCGCCGTTGTGCCGTCTATTACCTTGACAGCCTTCCCTACCATAGATTTGACCATGCCAACCGATATGCCCGCATGGGATGAAATAGATTTTTCACAACTACAACTCACACTCACTTGGGAAAACCCACTCGAAACATCGCCAGAAGCCTATAGCGCGTTAGTCGGGTTTGATAACACCTATTTGGGCAGTGGTCAATCGCCCACCTATGCGGGAATGTATACCACAACAGGCGAAACGAGTGATGTGTATAGTGCGGTACTTTCCCAATTACCCGCCGATGTGCAATCGTATTTGGCAATCGTGAGTGGTAGCGATGCTGTCACCTATTGGGGGACTTACCCCGCAGGGGTAGGCATTTTGGTGATTGCCGATTGCAATATCAGTCAATGCACCCAAAGTTATGACAGTCTGCAATTGCAAATCGCGCAGGCTTCCATGGGCGCATATACTACCTATAAAGCAGGAAGCCCCACCAATGAAAATGAAGCCCTTTCGATGATTGTCAGTTCATATCCATTATTAGGAAGCGCCACATTTTACCCGTATGCGACAGAGAGTGGTTATGCTTTTAGCGCCATCAGCAACAATGTGACCCGCAGTAGCACCAGCGTAGTCGGATATTACGCGGGAATCATCCCCGCAGGCACAAGTTCTCTGGTTTATGTGGTGGTTGGTATTGGCGATGGAACTGTGGCGGTGATGTTCCCATAAAACTGCCCAAAATGCCTATTCTGTGCTATGCTATTGGGCATGGAAAATTGGATTAAATACTTCAAACAACCGAAAATTCATGCGTGGTTGGTGGTGATGCTCATCCTCATTGGGGTATATGCCACCACCATGCAAACCATCCCAAATGGCTCTGGACATTATTTCATGATTGATGTCGGAGAGACTCAACTCGTCCTCAATTTATGGGGCAGTTTACATTCGACAGGTTATCCGTTATATGTGATGTTGGGCAATATCCTCACCAGCATCATGCGCTTGATTGGTATTAGCCCAATTATTGCCCCTGCGATTACCTCGCTCATTTGGGGTGTGATGGCGCTCACCTTGCTCTATACACTCGCTTATCACTATACAAAAAAGGCATGGTTAAGCGCGATTATTATCGGCACATTCGGGTTAGCACGCACGGTTTGGATACATCACATCATCGCCGAAATTTACACCTTTGGCTTGCTCATTGGCGCGTTATTATTGGTCATCGCCCTATGGAAAAATCCGATTCGCGGGCGCATGTATTGGTTGGCATTCATCGGCGGGATTGGTGTGGCACATCACCGCGCCATCGCTATGATGATACCCGCGCTCCTCATTGCCATACTCCCCTATTTCTGGGAACATCGGCGCGAGATGCCCAAAATGGTGATGATTAGCCTGCTTTTGGGGTGTATCGGCTTCACACAATATCTGTATATGTATCTGCGGGGAATTGCGGACGGGGCGTGGGTCTATGGAGAACCGCAAACATGGGCGGGTGTATGGACACAATTCATCGGCACAGAAGCCTCACGGTTTATCGGCTTACCCACCACACCAGACGGGCTACAAATCAATTTTAATCTGGTCAATTCGGTGCTAATGACCGACCTCACATCAGTTGGGGTGGTCATCGGCATCATCGGCTTAGTCGTGGGACTCATCCATCAGCGCAAACTGGCAATAGTGATGATTTTGAATGGCGCTGTAGCCTATGCCTTCCATGTATTTTTCTACACCGATATTTTATCGGCGCTGATATTGCCTGTATTGGTCAGCCTTGTGTTCGGTTGGTTGCTATTCACAGATTGGCTTATCAATACCAAAACACAGGCTATTCTATCTCCTGTGTTGATAATCGTATTCATCGTGAGTGGTATTTTTTTTGACCAACAAAATCGGTCATTCATGCAATTTATCACCACCAACCAAGATGGAATCAAGACCATTAACCTGCTCAAAAATGCGCCTGATGAGAGTGTGGTGATGGTGACATGGGGACCGAATCATTTTGCGGCGGGCATTGGGCGCGATTTAACAGGCGAATTAGCACATATTCGCATCGTTGACCATAAAGCCGATTATGCTCAAATTTTAGCCGATGGAAAGCGCCTCATCACACCCGATTACACCATTTATACCCAACCGCCCGAGTGGTGGGAAGCGCGTTTGGGGCGCATTTACCCCGTTGCAGTTGCGCCGAATTTGGTGCAAATCAAAACATATCCCACTCTAGCCGATAATCCACCCGCAGAAGGCATTATCGCACAAGATTATCGCGTAGCTTGTGGCGATACCCCCAGTTTATATGTCACATGGGTCACAGCCGTTGTGCCGAGTGAGGATTTGCGCGTTTTTGTGCATGGATTATCGGCTAGCGGCTCACTCATCGCGCAAGGCGACCAACCATCCCCTGTTTATCTATGGCGACCGATGACAACATGGGTGGCGGGAGAAATGGTGATGGATGTGTATCCGCTTCTTTCAATGGGCGGATTTTCATCTGTAGCTGTTGAATCAGTACGCTTTGGGTTGTATCGGCTTAAAACAGGTGGTAGTGGATTTGAAAATGTGGTGGAATACGAAACGGCGGTGAATTGTGAAGGATAAATTTTCTGACAACACCTGTAGGGGCTTTTCATGGCAAGCCCTTACACGAATAACAACACACACGGCATATTGTAGAGACACGTTATATCGTATCCGCATACCTTATCTGATATTGGGATTAATTATCATCCTGCTAACTGCCTGCGAGACGGTTTATGTGCCACCACAAACTGCACCAACCCTCACAGTTCCGCCTATCATCAAACAATTGGCGACACCCGCACCGACTCATACACCCGATGCGGTAGCGATGGTCGCTACCCAACAAGCCAATGCCCCAACACCTATCCGCACCGCCACCCCAACACCGACTATCACACCGTATGTTGGCGTATTTTTGGGTGAGGTGGTCGAAGAATTGAATATCCCCAATGCCGCCGATTTTGTCATCCCATCCACACCCATCAATAGTATTCCGTTGATATGTGGATTTGAAGTAGATGCTGTTTTTGGAGATGAATGGGAAGATGACCATCAAACGGCGCTCAAATGCCCTATTCAAGAACGATTTGGCTTTAATGGACGTGGGCAAATATTTGAAGGCGGGGCAATGTATTTACGCATCGAAACCAACGAAGTTTGGGCAATCGCACCGGGTATTGGTACATTTAGCGGGGCATATTGGTATGAAGGGCAACCCAATCCGTCGGTTGTACCGGGTGCAATTGTCGCACCCGCAGGGCGATTTATCCCTAGTGGTTATTTAGGTTCTGTTTGGGCGAGTTTAGTCCCTGTTCAACAAGCACTCGGATTGGGCTTATTGCCAGAAGGCGATGCCCCTGTCAATGTGCAACGGTTTGATGGCGGGTCGTTGTTTTTGGATGTCAGCGCAGGACAAGTTTTTGTGTTGTTATTGAATGGCACAGCATACGGACCATACCGCCCGTAGAAATATATCACCCGTAGGGGCTTGCCATGGCAAGCCCCTACAATCATGGCAAGCTCTTAAGATGGCAAATTTTTACACATTATCTTTTCAATAAACAATGAGGTTAAATCATGCGTACTTCTCTCAAATTATTCATCATTACCATACTCGGCTTATTTGCTGTCACATGGGTGTTTGCCCAAGAAACCACCCCCCCTGCCCCTGTCGAAATTACGCCAGAAGCCGCTCCAGATGTCACCCAACAACCAGCCCAACCAAGTGATACCGCACTGCTCCTCGCGGCGCGAAGCGACCTCGAAAATTTGGTGAATGCCACTCGTGCGGGTGTGCGCCCAGATGGTTGGACAGGTGCAATAGACATCAATGACCCCAGTTTAGCCTTGCTCATCCGCTTAGACCTCGAATTATTGGCGGGGACACTTTTGGGCGCAAATACCCGCCCAAATGGTTGGTTTGGCGCAATTCCTAGCACCAATTTCGCCATCGCCCGCGATATTCGCCATGACCTTGAATTATTGGCAGATGATGTTTTAGGTGTCAATCGTCCTGCGGGATGGGTGGGCAGTGAGCCATTATTCCGTTGTGACCGTAGCACCCAAGCCCTTGTCACGTTGCTCGAATTGAATGGGGTTTTTACCCTACAAGCAGACCGTACATCGCCCGACTTTTGCAAATTAGCCGCCCAAGAAGCCAGCATTTTTGTTGAGGTCAATTATTTAGCGACTGGCACACTGGTCGGGGAACGCCTTTCGACTGCCTCATCTATCACTGGTGGCGAAACCGTGAACAGTGATTTTGCGGTTGGATTTTTAGATACATCTGCAATCGGACGCGGTGGGGTTATCCCCAACGGGACAAGTGTACGCCCCATCGGACGCAGTTATACCCAATTCTCAAATATGATGCTCATTGAGGGCGATGGATTTGTGCTGTTCATTGATTATTTATTCACCACCGTGACAGATGATGTGTTTGAGGCGTTGCCCGATGTGAATACATTGGAATTTACCGTCAAATGCGATGCCGAATGGTGCAGTGATTGATGAGTGAGTAACGGTGGGATATACGGGCGACAAGCGCCCTAGTTCCACCCTACGCGCCAATTTATGTTTACCCATAGCTGACGTTAAATACGATTTTTCATGTCTGTGCAATATCATCAAAT
>CALDGT010000981.1 GCA_937942935.1 uncultured Chloroflexota bacterium
CTAAATCCCCTCTCCCAAGCGGAGAGGGGACTTAAAAATCACGTAAAATAAGGTTTTCTCCCCCTTCTCCACGTTGGAGAAGGGGGACGGGGGGATGAGGTCAAAAGTATTTATATAAGGAAGAATCTCATGGAAATGCGTTATCCATACCATCCAGAACAGGTCAAGCGCCTGACAACCGAAGAACTCCGCAAGGCATTTTTGCTCCAAAATTTATTCCAAGCCAATGCCCTCACAGTGGTCTATAGCCACATTGACCGCATGATTACAGGCGGTGCTGTGCCTGTGGATGCGCCTGTGCCATTGGCGGTGAATCCAAAAGACATCGCCGCCGATTATTTTTTGCAACGGCGTGAGGCGGTCATCATCAATTTGGGTGGTGATGGTGATATTTCTGCGGATGGCACAACATACCCCATGTCGAAATTAGACGCGCTGTATATCGGCAAAGGCACACAAGCCGTCTCATTGTGTAGCACCCAATCAGATGCGCCTGCGCGGTATTTTATCATCAGCGCACCCGCCCATACCACACACCCCACCGTGAAAATATCGAATAAAGAGGCGCAACCCGTTCATCTTGGGGATATTGCCAATTCTAACCAGCGCACGATTTATAAATATGTGCATCCCGATGGCGTGCAAAGTTGTCAGCTCACGGTTGGGATTACGTTGCTCGCGCCTAACAATATGTGGAACACCATGCCACCTCATACCCATGCCAGACGGATGGAGGTCTATTGTTATTTCGATATTCAGGGGAGCAACCTCGTGTTTCATCTTATGGGAGAACCCGATGAAACCCGTCATTTGGTCATCCGCAATGAAGAAGCCGTCATTTCGCCCAGTTGGTCTGTTCACGCAGGCATGGGGACAGGGAATTATGCTTTTGTGTGGGCGATGGCGGGCGAAAACCAAGCCTTCAACGATATGGACATGATAAAACTAGAGGATTTACGATGACTATTTTAGACGCATTTCGGTTAGATGGTAAAGTCGCCATCGTCACAGGGAGCAAGCGCGGACTTGGGCAAGCGATGGCGATTGGTTTGGCAGAGGCGGGCGCGGATGTGGTTTTGATAGACCGCGATGACCCCACCGAAACCCGCGAAGCCATTGCATCGCTCGGTAGGCGCGTGATGGCGGTGACGATGGATTTATTAACCGCGTCTGTCGCTGATTTGAATGGGCTAGTGGGGCATGTTGTGGCAGAGATGGGGCGGGCAGACATCCTCATTAATAATGCGGGCATCATCCGCCGTAGCCCCGCCTTAGAATTTAGCGAACAAGATTGGGATGATGTGATACAAATCAACCAAAAAGCGGTATTCTTTTTGTCGCAGGCGGTGGCGCGTGTGATGAAAGGGCAAGGCGGGGGAAAAATTATCAATATCGCTTCGATGTTATCCTTTCAGGGGGGTATTTTTGTGCCGTCATACACCGCCGCAAAAAGCGCGATTGCGGGGTTAACCCGTGCGATGGCGAATGAATGGGCAAATTTGGGCATCAATGTGAATGCGATTGCCCCCGGTTATATGGCAACCGATAACACCGCGCCCCTCCGCGCCGATGCAGACCGTAGCGCCTCTATTTTGGGGCGTATCCCCGTAGGGCGTTGGGGCGAACCCCAAGACCTTAAAGGGGTGGTGGTCTTCTTGGCATCAGAAGCATCGGCTTATGTGCATGGCGCAATCATCCCCGTAGATGGTGCGTGGCTCACCCGTTAGGAGGGGTTTATGAATTGGGCATGTCGTATGAGTGATAGTGTCATCTCGCGCCATCCCACGCTCGGCACAAAATGGGCGTATGAATGGGGTGTAATTTTGAAGGGGATAAGCGCGGTGTGGGAAAATACCCATGACCAACGCTATTTAGACTATATTCAGGCATGTGTGAATGCGTATGTGTTGCCAGATGGCACCATCCGCACGTATCGCCAAGAAGAATATAACATAGATAACATCAATACGGGCAAATTATTATTCTTTTTGCATCGGCAAACCCAAGACCCGCGTTACCTAAAGGCGATTGCTTCTTTGCGGGGGCAATTAGCCACCCATCCGCGTACCGCATCGGGTGGATTTTGGCATAAAAATATTTATCCTCATCAGATGTGGCTAGATGGCATTTATATGTGCGCTCCGTTTTATGCTCAATTCGCCCACTATTTTGATGAACCCGCCATTTTTGATGACATCGCGCATCAGGTGAGGCTCATCACCGAACACACCCGCGATGAAAAAACAGGCTTGCTCTATCATGGGTGGGATGAAAGCCATGCTCAAGCATGGGCAAATCCGCAAACAGGGCAATCGCCTCATTTTTGGGGCAGGGCGATGGGATGGTTTGTGATGGCGTTGGTGGATATATTTGATTTTTTCCCCGCCGAGCATCCACAAATGCCCGCCTTGCGCCAGATTTTAGATGATTGTGCGCGTGCTTTGGTGCAGGCACAACATGACGGGTTGTGGTATCAGATTTTGGATATGCCAGACCGCGCAGGCAATTACCCAGAAGCATCGGCATCGTGCATGATGGTGTATGCGTTGGCAAAGGGTGTGCGCTGTGGGTATTTGCCCGCCTCTTATAGGGATATTGCCAAACATGCGTATTCGCGCATTATCCAACAATTTGTCACGGTGGATGATGACGGCTTGGTGAATTTGAATGGCATTTGTGGCGTGGCGGGGTTGGGTGGTGTGCCATATCGGGATGGCTCGTATGCGTATTATTTATCTGAGCCAATTGTCACCAATGATGATAAGGGGGTTGGCGCGTTTATTATGGCAGGGGCAGAGATGGAGTATTAACATGCAACACACTGTATTATCTGACATGGCACATGCCCTCTACGAAAAAGTGGCGCACATGCCCCTCATTTGTCCGCATGGGCATGTAGACCCGCGCTTATTCGCCGATGAGCAGTATCGGTTTGGTAGCCCTGTGGATTTGCTCATCATCCCCGACCATTATATTTTTCGCATGTTGTATTCGCAGGGCATCCCCCTCGAAAAATTGGGGATTCCCCGCGCCGATGGTGGCACAACCGAGACCGACCACCGCGTTATTTGGCAATTGGTTTGTGAGCATTGGTATCTTTTTCGTGGGACACCGACAGGCATTTGGATACGCGATGAATTGCGCGATGTGTTTGGCATCACCGACAAATTGAATGGCGATAATGCGAGCGCGATTTATGATGCGATAGAAGCAAAATTAGCACATCCCGATTTTTCGCCACGCCGATTATTTGACCGCTTCAATATTGAGGTATTAGCCACCACCGATAGCGCCACCGATACGCTCAGGTATCATCAAAAAATTGCGGAAAGTGGTTGGAATGGGCGCGTTATTCCCACATTTCGTCCCGATGCGGTGGTGAATATGGAGCGTCCCGATTGGCGCGGTAGCATTGATGCGCTCAGTGATGTCTCTGGAATTGCGATTCATCATTATGCCGCCTATATTCACGCGCTCGAAAATCGGCGCACATTTTTTAAGCAAATGGGCGCAAAAGCCACCGACCACGCCGCCCTCACCGCCTATACCGCCCGCCTGAGCAATGCCGAAGCCGATGCGATTTTTCAGCGTGGGTTAAATGGCACAGCCACCGACCAAGATGCGACCCGTTTTACAGGTCACATGCTCATCGAAATGGCGCGGATGTCGGTGGATGACGGATTGGTGATGCAATTGCACATTGGGTCATTCCGCAATCATAATCCGATAATTTTTGACCGATTCGGGTTAGATA
>CALDGT010000982.1 GCA_937942935.1 uncultured Chloroflexota bacterium
GTAAAATCCAAATCATCCCAAACGGTTGTATGATTGACCTGTGAACCCGAATGGGTAATCAGGTGGTTATAGGGGTCGAGTGATGTCAGGTATTCTTGGCTATCATCCATCCACGCGCTGAGGATGGTTTCATCCGCGAGGGGTGTCCAATTGACCTCGTTCCACCACTCCCACGTCATGATATGGGTCGAATATCCCCACCGCGCCACAATATAACGCAGGCGTTGTAACCAAAATCGGCGTGCATCGGGATTTGTACCAAATTCGATGGGGTCGGTCAACATGCCACCATTGGCGACATTATACGGATTGCCATCCCATTCGGCGTTGACGGTGGTCGAAAATGCCCCATGATTGAGCAACGACAACATGATATAAATATCACGTTCTTCGGCAATCTCGAACACTTTATCCAATTGAAAGGCGCGGTCTTGGCGGTTTTCATAATTCCCCAAACCGGTATCTTGCCATTCAATCCCAAACCCCCATGAAGCCATCCACACACGGATGAAATTAGCATTCACAGCCTGCATTTCATCCAGCCAGAGTGTATAACTGGCGATGGGATTTTCGACTGCCCAGCCGATATTTTGCCCCACAGGGAAATAGGGTGTGCCATCATCAAACACAAAATAACGCGGATTGCGCTCATCTACGCGGATGAATCCCTTGCGTGATGATTCGGTCACATCCACACTCGCCCACTCGCTGGTCAGGGTCGTTTGTGGGTTGGCAACCATCACCCGATAGCGCCATGTGCCGATTTGTGTGGGGGTAAAACGCACCCGCCAAGACGCATCTCCCGCGATGAGTATATCGGGATTGGTCTCTGCTTGAGTAAAATCGTGGTAATAAAATCCTGCGACGGTCATCAGGTCGCCGTTGGGCGCTTCAAATTCGGCATCGAGTCGAATATCATCGGGGTCGTATGGATTGGTAAAAGTCAGGTCATGCGAAATGACCAATTCAAATTTTTCGTATTGCCCCACCGTGTCGGTTAATGGTGTGATGGTGATGGGTGTTTGGGCAGATACAATATTCATCAACAGCAATGAGAATAAACCTATCAATAAGCATTTTTTCATGATATATGTCCTTAAGAAGAATCGGTGGCACATACGCTATCGCTAGTGCCACCCTACAAATCCGTTATCTGGTAGGGTGGGTACTAGGGCGCGTGCGCCCGTATGTCCCACCGCAATATTTCATCA
>CALDGT010000983.1 GCA_937942935.1 uncultured Chloroflexota bacterium
TGCCACTATTGCTAATCGCGCCACCATAACCAGAATAATTTGGATTGCTCGCCAAGACTGAGTTATGGGTAAAAAAGCACCCAATGAGGGTCAGGTCGCCATCATTTTGAATCGCGCCACCAAAGCTGGTTCTAAATACAACATTTGTCACCGTATTTTCAAATGAGCCGTCATTATATCCATTTTGCACAACCACCCCCTCTAGCACCAGCAATGCACCCGCATGTATATAAAAAAGTCGGGTCTTTTTGCCACCATCTAAGGTGATATTGCTCGCACCATCTATCTTAAAATCACCCCTGATGTGCATTTGGTGGGTAAAATGGATGATTCCATCGCAGGCAAATGAAATATCCTGATTGGTACGATTCGCCTTCATCACCGCAAGGCGAAAGGTCAAAAAATCACACTGCTTGATGAGGATGGTGTCGGTTTTGGGCGGGGTAACATCGGCAGAGGCAGGCGGTAGCGAGACAAAAATGTGCAAACTCATGATGAATGGCAATAAAACATAATGGATGAAGCGCATATCAAACCCCCTATCTGGTTGGTTTTGGTAATTAGAGGATATGATAACGCGCTCATCAAAAAATATCCCCCACGCGAGGGCTACGCCCTCCCTACGCCTGATATACGCCACGCATCATGACAAATATCATCAAAACCTTGTAGCTTGGGGCAAAATATGAATATCTCATCAATATTCTCAGCACGTTCTGCCATATACAGGTATAATAGAAGTATTATGGTTATCCATGCCTACCTAATAGGATATAGTTTATGAAAAGACTCATCACCTCAGTTTTATTGTGCTTGCTCATCTCGCTTGGTGGGGCAATCGTCACCGCGCAAGAGACCACAGAACTCGCCGCCACGCTTGAAGTATTGGATGCGGGGGTTGAAGTGTTGCGTGTGAATACATCGAATTGGTTGCCCGTGACTATCGAAGCGATTGTGGGGGTTGGCGATATGATTCGCACCGATGCGACAGGACGGGCGCGAATCACCTTTTTTGAAAATGGGACAGATACCGAACTCACCCCAAACACCACCTACAAAATCAATCGGTTTGAGGCGGTTGCCGATGGCTTTAATCTCGAAGCCGAAGTCGTGGTGGGGCAAACCCTGCAACGGCTTGGGCGCTTGCTCGATGCCAATTCGTCATATACCATCCTCACCCCCGGGATGACCCTCGTCGCACGCGGGACGGTGTTCCGCATCCGTGTCGAAGACACCCAACGCTCGGCGATGTTGGTGGATGAAGGCTTGGTAGATGCGGGTAATGATGATGCGAATGCCGATGTCGCGGTGGGTTTTGGGATTCGTGCCGAAGCCAACACCCCCCTCAGTGATGTCGTCCGCGCCACCACCTTTGAGCAACTCGATTCTGCGCTCGATGGTTGCCCCGCCACCCTCACCACCCCCGATGATGTCAGCCTCAATGTGCGCGTTGCCCCCAACCGCAATGCCGAATTGCTCGGTTATATAGATGCCAGCACCATCACGGTGTTATATGGCGTGACCGAATCATCAAACTGGTATCGGGTGATGTTTGGAGATGAATTTGGATGGGTGTTATCGTCTACGGCGACCATCGGCGCGTGTGCGGGCTTGCGCGAATTCCCAGATGATTATGCGGGCGAAAATGCGCCCGTACCAGAAGAAACCCCACCCGCAGAGACCACCCCAGAAGCCCCGTAAATAAACAAAATCTACCCCTGCCCCCTTTCTCCATGCAATGGCTGAGGGGGCGACACTAACTTAACCTGAAGGGTGTGCAGACAAAAAAGCCTG
>CALDGT010000984.1 GCA_937942935.1 uncultured Chloroflexota bacterium
ATCCGTCATAGCAAATACCTCATCGAGTTCCCCTAGCGCCCCAATGCGCCGATACACTTGCAAGCGTAAGGCAATTTCGGGTATCCAATCGGCGGGCAAATAAGCGGCGAGAGGCAAATCCAAAATAATCCCTGCCGTGTTGATGGGAGCGCGTTTTTCTTTTGGCAAACCCTTCAATTCGCGCACCGCCTGATTCAACAATTGTGTGTATAAATGCAAGCCGATGGCGCTCACATGACCTGTCTGTTTGGTAGATAAAATATCGCCCGCGCCCCGAATTTCGAGGTCGCGCATAGCAATCTGATAACCTGCACCCAATTGGGTATGCTCTGCCAATGTGTTTAGGCGGGCGATGGCTTCTTCTGTCATACTCTTGGGATGAAAAAAGTACGCATAACCTTGTTGTGCGCCTCGCCCTACCCGTCCACGCAATTGATACAGTTGTGCCATGCCGAGTTGGTCAGCGCGGTCAACAATCAGCGTGTTGGCATTGGGCAAATCTATCCCACTTTCGATGATAGTTGTGGCGATGAGGATGTCATATTCATAGCGCGAAAATGCCGCCATCACACTTTCGAGTTGGCGTTCTGGCATTTGTCCATGCCCGACAATAATCCGCGCTTCTGGGACAATTTCGCTCAGTTGGTCTTGGAGCAATTCAATGCTATGCACCCGATTATGCACCACAAACACCTGTCCACCCCGTTCTAATTCGCGTAAAACAGCTTGGCGCACTAATTTGGGGTCAAATCTGCCCACATGGGTGATAATAGGCAAGCGTTCTTCTGGTGGAGTTTGTATCATGCTCATATCACGCACTCCCGCAAGGCTCATATAGAGTGTGCGCGGAATCGGTGTAGCGGTGAGTGTTAGCACGTCTACTTGTGTCCGCAATTTTTTCAGATGTTCTTTATGTTTTACCCCAAAGCGTTGTTCTTCGTCTATGATGACCAGTCCCAATGATTTGAATGTCACATCATCCGAAAGTAGCCGATGTGTGCCAACGATAATGTCCACATCGCCCGATGCAATTTGTGGTAAAACAGCATTTTCTTGTTGGCGTGTCTTGAAGCGTGATAATGATTCAATTTTAACCGGAAATGCCGATAATCGGCGCAAAAATGTGTCATGGTGTTGTTGTGCGAGGACCGTGGTCGGGACAAGCACCGCGACTTGTTTGCCATCCATCACTGCTTTGAAGGCGGCACGGAGCGCGACTTCGGTTTTGCCATACCCCACATCACCACATATCAGTCTATCCATTGGGCGAATTGCTTCCATATCGGCTTTGACTTCGCGCACGGCTTTCAGTTGGTCTTCGGTCTCAATGAATGGAAAAGAGGCTTCCATTTCGGCTTGCCAATGTGTATCAGGCGCAAACGCATGACCATCGGTCGCCTCGCGGGTGGCATACAACGCCAATAAATCTTGCGCTTCTTCTAGCACCGATTTTTGCGCCTTGCTCATAGTGCGTTCCCAATCGGGTTTGCCCAATTTGTGCAAGGCAGGCGGGACATCATCTGCGCCAATATATCGGCTGAGGCGGTCTGCTTGATGAATCGGGACATATAGTGTATCTGACCCGCCATATTGAATCATCAAATATTCGCGCTCAACATCATCTAATGTCCGCCGTTTGAGTCCCAAAAAGCGCCCCACCCCATAATCTACATGCACCACATATTCGCCTTCACGCCAATCGGAATAATCTGATTCGGGCGGACGTGATTTTTTCTCTGATTTACGCCGTCTCGGTTCTGGGCGATGCCATCCAAAAATTTCGTTATCGGTGAGCAGGGTAAATATGCGGTCGGGCAGGTGCATCACCCACCCTTCACTCAATTGATTTTCGATGAAGGTGATGCCCGTTGCTGGCAATGAAATCAAGTCTTTTTGCATGGGATTTGCGCCTGTTGGCGATTGCTCCACCCACAATTGGCGCAAACGTCCCGCTTGTTCAGTGATGAGGGCGACACCTTCCCCCACATTCGACTTTTTGCGGAGTGCCGTCAACATGGGGCGCAATTGCCCCCCATACAAATCGGACGGGGTAAAAATATCGCCAAAATCATCGCCTTGTTGCCCCAACATCAACACCTTACGCCCATTCAGCGACTCAGTGATTTCATCCCATGTCAAATACGGGCGCGGATGGTCTGGCGAAAGTTGAAAATTCTCAATGCCATCGGTTTTCGCTCGTTCTGCATGGGTGATGAGGTCGTCTGCCATTGCTTGAATATCATTCATATCATCTATGATGATGAGCGTATCTAATGGGGCATAATCGAGCAAGGAAATTGGGTTTTGGGTGATATAAGGCAAATAATGTTCTAAATATGCCGATGCCCCGCCCGCGCTCAAAATAGGATAATCGGCGCTGGCGCTGGTATTATCTTCACTGGTAGGAGGCAACGCTTGAAACCAGTCCGCCAACCGATATGCCACTGATGGCGCATATTGTGGCATAGCTTCACGGGCGGGCGGGATGAAAATGCTATCTACAAAACCTTCTGACCGTTGTGTGGCGGGGTCAAATGGGCGGATGGTATCTATTTCGTCATCAAAAAAATCTATCCGCAGGGGTTTATCTGCGCCGACAGGAAAAATATCTACCACACCCCCGCGCCGTGAATATGTCCCCATTGTTAAAACGATAGATGAATGCACATAACCCATATCTGTCCACGTTTGGAGCAATTTATCTATGGGTTGGCGGTCACGCTTACGGATGATTTGGCAATTTTGACGGAATTGCACAGGCGGGAGTGTGCGTTGCATGAATGCCCGCATAGATGACACCACCACCGATGGCGGATGATTATCATCAAGCAGTGTATTCAGCGTTTGGATACGATTATGAATGGTCGTATCACTCCACGCGATGCGCTCATAAAATTGGGCTGTGGGTTCTGCAAATCGGGCAATCGGCATATCCGATGATAACCACACAGGCAATTGTTCTGCGACTGTGTGCGCGTATTTGAGGCGACTGGTGATGAAGATTATCGGCGCACGCCAATCTTCTGCTAATGCCCCAAGCAAAAAAGGTCGCGCAGAGCGAATGAGACCTGCACTCTGGGCAAATTTTTCTCCGTGTAAGCGTGATAACAGGGTCTGATACGCATCTGACCCGCGCAATAAATCTGTTAGCCCAGAGAGTTTCATCAGCCCACCACCCCATTATGCTTCGCCATCGCTTTTTCTAAGCCATCGCGTAACCATGTTTCAACGGCATTGCTCGCATGGTCACGTAAAATTGTCGCTGTGATGGCATCATCACCACTAAATGGTTGTAACACATACACCGACGGGTCTAATTTACCCGGTGGTCGCCCAATGCCACAGCGCACCCGCGCAAATTCTTGTGTGCCTAAATGTTGGATGATACTTTTCACCCCATTCTGACCACCTGCGCTCCCTGTAGTGCGGATTCGCAATGTGCCAAGTGCCAAATCTATATCATCATGCACCACAATAATTTGGTTATTGGGGATTTTATAAAAATCGGCTAACGAGCGCACCGCCTCGCCACTCAGGTTCATATAGGTTTGTGGTTTGGCAATGAGGACACGCTTATCACCTATCAAGCCATCAGCACAAACGGCTTTGCGTTCTGCCTTGCCAAAAATGAGATTATGACGGCGTGCCAATTCATCCGCCACCCAAAAACCCATGTTATGGCGGGTATTTTCATATTGTTTGCCAATGTTGCCCAAGCCTACAATCAAAAAACGGTCTGTCATGCTTTCGTCCCAATATATAAACCACGATTATTGACCCCAATTGGGTCGTATGTCACATCTAATCCTGCTTCACGAAATGCAGTCTTATATTCCTCTTCGGTGAACATAGCAAGGCGATGTTCTTCGCTAAAGTGGGTCACTGCGCCATCTTTACCGACCAAATAATGAAAATTCAACACTGCCATATTGCCCTCAACCGCAGAGGCACTCACACGGGCAATTTTGAGTTCTGGTTCATTAATCGCATCCATGTGCAAAAATCCGTGTTTCATCAATGTAGATGAAATCCAAGGCTCAACGATAATCACACCACCACTCACCAAATGCTCCGCAAAATGATGGACTGTCGCCTTTAATGCGGGGAGTGTGTGAGTATAGGCAATGGAGCTAAACATACAGGTGATAACACCATATTTCCGCCCCAAATCGAACTCGGTCATATCAAATTGATGAAAGGTCATCTTTGGGAATTTTTCACGGGCAACCTTGAGCATCCCCGTGTCCATATCCAATCCTTCACATGCAAAATGATTTTGCAAATGGGTTAAATGTCCACCTGTACCACAAGCGACATCCAACAAATTGTTATCATCCGTCTTTTTATATTGTGCGATGACCGATAACAAATAATCGGTCTCTTTGGCATAATCTTTCCATGTGTAGATGGCATCGTAAAACCATGCGGATTTTTCGTAGTACATCAGAATCCCTTTTTTACCCCACCCCCAACCCCCTCCCCACGTTGTGGAGAGGGGGCAAAATCACCTGTTTTTAGGTTTTCACCCTCTTTCTCT